>JAUXHF010000013.1 GCA_030621685.1 Spirochaetota bacterium | reverse complement strand
GAAAAACAGCCAGCTCTTTTTACTCGTTTAGGCTTGCAAAAAATTTCTGCGTCTATGCAAAGCTACGTAAAAGAGCAAGCAGAGCAGTTTCTCTCGGCTCGGGCCGCCGGGCTTTCGCTAGCCCTGCTCACCGGTGATAAAAGCCATCTTCAAAATCAAGATAAACAGCGCTTTCGGCTGACGGGAACCTACCATCTTTTTGCTGTCTCTGGTATGCATGCTTCGGCTCTGGCCTTATTTTTTTTTACGGCAATGAACATTTTCCCTTTAGGAATGGTTGCAAGGTTTTTGAAACTGCGGAAAATACAAATAAAAATCCTGTTCCTGCTAACTGCCTTGCCCTTGTATATTTTATTAGCTGGCGCACTCAATGCTAACTTTTCTCTGTTTCGCACCTATGCCATGGCCGCGTTACTATGTGTCTTTATTCTCTTAAACCGCCGGCCACGCCTCTCGCTTATTCTTGCCATAAGCTTCACCTTTGCCGTCCTCTTCAATCCCGCAAATATTTATAATCTTTCGTTTATGCTTAGCTTTTCGGCGCTCTTAGGCATATGCTTTGTTTGGCAACTTAGGCATAGCAGCACTCTCTTGCAGCAGATAAAAAGCTTCTTCGATAAATTTCTACCCGAGTATGCTTTTTTTAAGTATATAAAAAATTTCTTTGTTTTTACCTCCATCGCCCTAGCCATAGCTCTTGCTTGCTGGCTTTTCACCTTGCCTATATCCATATATGTCTTTGGCGAGGCTAACTTGCTTTCGCCGCTCTATAACATTTTCATGCCCCCCATGGTTATGCTCTCGTTGCTGGGCAGTTTCTGCTTTTTGTTACTCACCTTTTCCCCGCTCATCGCTTTCCCTATTCTTGCCCAGCTTGCCAAGAGCCTAGCTGCTATCCTTTCTTGGTGGAATGAATTTGTTCTTGGCTTCCTTCATTCCCTCTACCGCTATGATCCGGGTTTATTCTTAAGCAAACATGAAAACAAGCTAGAGCTGGCTTTCCTTTTCCTGCTTACTCTATCTTTCTTTTTGCTTTTGCTAACACTCAAGAAAAACCAAAATGAAACGCTCCTGCAACGCTTTCTTAGAAAAGATTCTAACAAGAATTAATATAACTACTCATACAGCTATCACAAAAAAATGGAAAATTAAGGTTTTGCCAAAAAACCTAGCCGCATACAAAATTTCGAGCCATCCTTACTTAAAATTTCACTACGAAACCTAATAATGATGACCCACGCAGAGCCGCCAAAGATGTTTACTCAAGAAAACCCTAAAGACCCCTTTATTTTGCCAAAACAGCTGAACCTTCACGCTTATCCTGCCAAGCAGGCCATAAAAAATTCAGTGTTTATTGCTCCAACGGCTAGCGTGCTGGGCAATATAGAAATTGGCGAAGGCTGCTCCTTTTGGTTTTCAGCCATCGCCCGCGCCGATGTCAACCACATCTATATTGGCGCAGTAACGAATATCCAAGATGCCTGTGTGCTACATGTCTCCAACAACTTTGCTTGTCGCCTAAGTCACCACATCACGGTAGGCCACGGAGCCATTGTGCATGCCTGCCATATTGACGAAGGCGTGCTTATCGGCATGAAGTCCGTTATCTTAGATGGCGCCTTTATAGGCAAAGGATCTATTATTGCAGCTGGCGCCGTGCTTCGCCAAGGAGAGCAAGTGCCTCCCTTTACCCTTATGGCCGGTGTTCCCGCAAAAGCTATCCGCCAGTTACCGCCTAGCACACTTGAAGATAATTTCAAATGGGCAGAAAAATATAAAGCCTTAGCCGCTCGGTATATCCAGCATTATTCCCATGTATAACTTTTATAGAGAATTCCCCTGCCCCTCACAGCAAATTTTTGATACGCCTACAGCCTCTCCTGCCGCCGTAGATTTAGGCGCTCAAGTAAACGATGCCTTTCATTCCCAAATTTTCATTCTCAAAATGCCACCAAAGATAAACCATGAACCAGCCCAAGCTTTTTGATACGCCTACAGCCGCTCCTGCCGCCATAGATTTCTGCACTCAAGTAAATGATGACTTACAAAGTTACTCACGCTACGTCTGCGACTCACGAGCCATTCCCAACCTTGTAGATGGCTTAAAGCCCGTGCAGCGCCGCATACTTTGGACCATGTGGAAAACAGCCGCCCGTGATCGCTTCACCAAAACGGTGAAAGTAGCCGGCATGACCATGGCCTACCATCCGCATGGCAACACCTCCATAGAAGATGCCATAGCCTCTATGGTGCAAGGCTTCGCCTTCGCCAATAACTATCCGCTGGTTGAAGGCGAGGGCGCTTTTGGCGATGTTGTCGACCCCAAGGCTATCGCTTCGGCGCGCTATACCGAAGTGCGGCTCTCCAGCTTCGCCAAAGATTGCGGGCTTTTCGAATCGCTTGACGATATTGCTTATGTGCCTAATTACGATGAAAGCGAAAACGAACCTGTTTCCTTTGTGCCAAAAATTCCCTTAGTCTTACTTAATCCCTCCTTAGGCATTGCCACTGGCTTCAAATGCTGCATTCCCGCTCGACGTTTAAAAGATGTGGCTGCCCAAGTCATTTACTTGCTGGGAAATACTTCCTTGCAAAGTAAAAATTCTGTATTCATTCAGCCTTGGTATCGCCACTATAAGGGTTCTTGGAATTTCGAAAAAAACGAAAATGAGGAATTTGTTTTCGAAACAGGCTTTGGCTTTACCATGACTTCCGACTCTAAATTATTTCTATCGGATGTTCCCGAAAACTGGAATCGCGAAAAAGTGATAGAGTACCTAGAACTCTTGCTAAACGATGAAAATACAAATTTGCGCGACTACCAAGATCTCTCTACCGATAGTTTTCATATTCAGCTTTTTTTCAAACAAGGCATAAAACCAAGCCTTCGGCAAGCCAGAAATATATTCACAAAAAAAACCCGCCAAACTCTAGAACAACATGTTATCTTGCCCAATGGCACCCTACGAAAATGTAACGACACCGAAATAATTAAACAATTCCTACATGTTCGTAAACAACATTTAATTCAGCGATTTAAACGCCTAGCCAGCTTAGAAAAAACACGTATTGAACGCGAAAGTGAACTGATACGCTTCATCCGTGAAAAATGGAATCAGAAGGTTACCAAACTAAGCGATAGGCAAGAACTACTTTCCCAGTTAAAAGCTGCCCAGTTTCAATTTGGCGAATATCTTTCCGCCATACCTTTGTACCGGCTTACCTTGAAAGAACTCGCTCAATCGAAAGCCAGCATAAGCCAAGCAAAACTTCGCCAAAAAGAATATATCAAGCTCTCCAAAAAAAACCAGACCTTACATGCCTTCATCAAAACAGAGATAGAAGCCTTCGTCAAAAAATGGGATGGCCCTAAATCTAACTCTAAACCTAAGCCTAACTCTAAGCCTAGCTCTAACTCTAACATCTAGGCTAAGCCTCAAAAACTCTTCTTTCACAAAAAAATATACTGAAAATTTAAAAACAGCAGCCCCCCATAAACCTTTAGCAAATACTCTCCCCCCCCCCAGCTAGAATTTACCCAGAAAAATTACCCAGAAAAATTACCCAGAAAATACCCTATGCAAAAACAAAAGAATCTGAAAAAAACCACAAAGCGAGTATTCCGCAAACTCTCCAACGTGCAACACGTTCGCATGCGAACAGGCATGTGGCTAGGGCAGAACTCGCTAACCCGTTACATGCAACATTTTTTCACAAAAAAACACTCTGGGCAAGGCTATGACATCGCAGATAAGGAAATTGAGGAGCTGCCCGCAAAATTAAAATGCTTAGACGAAGCATGCATGAACGCTGTAGATGAATATAACAGGCTGCTACAGAAAAACTGGCCTAAGAAAAACCGCATGACAGAGCTAGTTGTGCAGCTTTCCCATAATGATAGCCGCGTAAGTATTTGTGATGACGGGCGCGGCATTCCTTTTGCCAATGCCGAACATGTTTTCTTGCATCTTATGTATGGAGAAAACTTTAATGATGAAACACGTAAAGAACATATTGCCGGGCAAAACGGCGTGGGCATCTCTTTGGTTAGAATGGTCTCAAAGTTTTTTTACGTTCGTAGCGTGCACGATGGCGATGTTTACGAGAAACGCTTTACTCCCACTACGGCCTTTCGGGCCTTAATAGAAAATGCTGTCTTAGCGCAAACCTTCTCGAAAAATTTCTCTACTGGGCTGTTTTTATATTTTGATGAACATGGCAGCTTAGAAAATTGCCATGAACTCAAACAAAAAGACCTCAAGCTCTATAAACAACTTTTGAAAGAAGAGAAGCGCTCTGGCATGCGAGCCATAAAACGACCAGCCCCAGCAGGAGAACACGGAACCGAAGTCGCTTTTGAACTGGATGAACGCTATTTTGGCATGCATGAGGTCTCTTTCGATTCAGCGCTCTTGGCTCAATACCTGCAAGATTTGGCCATGACTAACCCCGGCCTAAGCGTGGTGTTTCAGCATAAAGATCATCAGCAAAAGTTTTTTTTCAAAAAAGGCTTAGAGGAAATTTTGCAATTTGGCAAGCAGCAGCCTCCCTACTATAAATTAATCCACGAAGATGCCACTCATGGTTTTTTCTTGGAAAGCTTTCTGGTGGCCGCCGAGGGAAGAACCTTAAGCTGGGTGAACGGGAATTTCATTTCCTTGGGCGGCTCGCCCATAGAGTATTTTGAAAATCGCCTTTGCGATGAACTCCGAAAAAAACCGGCTTTGCTACAGGCCGAGAAAAAACTTTCCCTAACCGCCTCTAGGAATGACGTGCGAAGCTGTTTTCATGTCTATCATACCTTCCGCGTAAATCAGCCACGTTTTCGCAGCCAAGATAAATCGTATTTCATTAACGACTTAAAGGAAATTTTGCGTTTGGCTATCGATGAGCATCTAGAACGGATTATCCGCAAGCTAGACCTTGTAAACGCTGTGAAGGCGAAAATGCAAAAACGTTCTCAAGTAAAAGAATTCTTGCGTGCCGAAAAAGATCTGCGTCATACCAATAGGTCGCTCATCCCAAAATTTGTTGCCGCTAACTCGCGCTCGGCTAAAGACAAAAAAACTTTGATTATTGCCGAAGGTGATAGCGCCTTAGCCAGCCTACGCCCAGTGCGTGACCCCAAGCTCCATGCTCTCTTCCCCTTACGCGGCAAGCCTTTAAATGTTCGTGGCATGCCGCTTGCCAAGGCTATGCTCAACCAAGAAGTACGAAATATTATTTCAATAATCAACTTGCCCCTGCAAGGCGATAAACTTAAGCTAGAACAACTACACTTTCGCTATATCTGCATTATGACCGATGCCGATTACGATGGCTATGCCATCCGCAGTCTTATCCTGAGTTTTTTCTTTGAATACTGGCCAAAAATTTTCTCCTTAGACCTCATCTATGTGGCTAAAGCCCCTTTATACGAGGTGGAAATTTTAAATAAAGCAAAACAAAAAAAAATCTTCTATTGTCAAAACGATAGCGAGTATAAGTCTTTAATTGAAAAAACAAGCTCTCACGAATGCCAGCTCTTGCGTAAGAAACGCAACAAGGGACTAGGCGAAACAAGCCGAGCAGCCATGCTCTGGACCTTAGCCCATGGTTTTTATCCCATCGCCATGGCTCAAGAGACAAAGGCCAGAAATTTACAAAACCTATGGTTTCATAAAGATTACGCCGCACAAAGGCGCAAAGCTATCTCCTCTTATAAAAACCTCTTCCTTGAAGAGTAGGCCATGTTAGAGTTATTAACATTTTAAAACTTTAGAATTTCAAAAACAAAGAAACCTCTGAATTCCATACTAGCTTTAAGGACTAAAAAAATTTGAATTTTAGATCTAACATTATAGCCCGGCTGGCCAAACTTGAAGCCGAGCAACTGCGCAAGCTCCTGCTTTCTACCTACGCAGAAAATTCTTTTCTTCGCGAATCTTTAGATGCCCTGCCCCTAGCCATTCTCGCCATAAATGCCGATAAGCAGATTCTCTTTATGAATCGCCAGGCTGCCCGTTATGCCAAAAAAGAAAGTTTGCATAGAAGGAAAAAAATCTCTGACCTCATCCATCACGATGAGCTGAAAAAGACACTCTTGGCCATGCTCCTTGAGCTAGAAGAAAAAAAAGTTTCTAGGGTTTATCGCGATATGGCCCTATTTGAAAAAATTCGTCACGAATTAGAAATAGCTGTTATTGAACTTTCCAAGCCCGACAAGCCCCCAAATAAGCCCGACAAAGAAAAATCTGGCAGGCCAGCGCCTGCCTTGCAAGATGAGCAAACTATCCTTACCGAAACAGCAAAATACATTATCATTATCGGAGATTTCAGCCTATGGAAAAGCCGCTATCTACAGCAAAGCGAACAGGATTCCATAGAATCTCTGCATATTTTAACAGCCGGCATAGCTCATGAAATTCGCAACCCGCTCTCGGCTTTAGATCTGCATATTCAACTGATGCGCCGCTTACTCAAGAAAAGCCAGTTTCACGAAAAACAAGAATTCGGTGACTTGCTGGCTGTCTTAGAAAGTGAAATACGCCGGCTGGATTCTATTGTTACCGACTTCCTGCAATCTTTTCATCCCCGGCGAGCCATAAAAAAACCAGCTAACTTAAACGATATTGTCCGCAGCGCTTTAGATGTTATTGGCCCTCGGCTGAAAGAAAAAAAAATTGCCTTGCGGCTAAGCCTTACCTCGCTAAGACCCTTTCCCTTTGACGAGGATCTTATGATGCAACTCTTGCTAAATGCACTGAAAAATAGCATGGAAGCTATCTTAGAAAGCGACCAACAAAGCGGAGAAATCCGTATCAGCACGCATGAATCTGAAGCCAAACTAACTTTGAAAATTAAAGACAATGGCATTGGCATATCGCTAGATGAACTAAGCAAGGTAGTAAAACCTTTTTATACTTCCAAAAAAATGGGCACAGGCTTAGGCCTAAGCATCATCTCTCGCATTACTACCGCTCATAATGGCGAGCTTACCGTAAATCCCCTGCAGGCGCCCCATGAAACTGGGCTTGAACTTATCATAGATTTTTATAGAATTAACCCTTACTTACGGCTGCCTTTCAGCAAAGCCAGCAAGCCCCCGCCCGCTAACATCTCAAGCGATGAAAATTTATATTCGAAAACTCCGCCCCAATAACTTTTTTTAAGCAATATTTACCTTTTAAGCTCTACTTTCTACCTTATGCTTTACAGCGTATACGCTATACCCTCTAATTCAGCATTCGATATACATGATATATCTGCATAATAACAACTAAATTAATAACTAAAAATCAGCAAGGTAAAATTTTGTTGTCCGCGCAAAAAATTATAGTACAATTTTATACCTTAGCCATTCAAACAACTATGGCATTATTTTATTTCCTAAAAAAATGCTAGGGAATTTAGAGCTAGAAACCAGCAAGGTTTTCTGCTCGGCTTAGCGTTCTCCTTTATATAACTTAGCGTTCCCCTTTATGTATCTTACCTTAGAAGTAGGCAATTCCAATATTTCCATCTGCGGCTTTTCTGCTGAAAAGCATACTCACGCCTACTTGTTCTCAAGCAGACTCACCACCCCAAAGCTTACCACTACCGATCAACTAGCGCTGAACATCGAAAGCATACTTAGAAAACATGCCATTGAGAAAAAAGACATAGAAAAAGCCATCTTTTCCTCGGTCGTACCCTCTTTAAATCATAATATCACAAAACTCATGAATGTGTATTTCAACGTGAATATTACCCAAGCAAATCATTCACATTTTAAGGACATCGAAATTAGCTACGGCCAGATAGAAAGCCTGGGCATAGATAGATTGCTGTGCATGAAGGCCATAAAAACAACTTTTGCCAAGCCCAGCATTATCATCGATTTTGGCACAGCGATAACAGTGAATGTGCTTGAAAAAAAAGATAAATTTGTTGGCGGCCTGATTATGCCCGGCATGATTATAGCCTTAGATGCCCTTGTTCAAAATACAAGCCAATTGCCAAAAATAGAATTACAATATCCCACAAAGATACTGGGAAACTCCACCGTAGAAGGTATGCAAAACGGAATTTATTATCTGTTTACCAAGGGCCTTGAGTATACCATTGATGATCTTGTGCAAAGCTTGTTTACCGCCAAAGGCTTGGAAAAGCCTTTAATTATCGCCACCGGCGGGCTAGCACCCTACATAACACAAGATTTCAAAAACCCCATAAAAGTCATTCCCGACCTTAGCTCCTTAGGCCTAAAGATCATCTTAGACGAACAAGGCCTATAACCTATCTCCCTTTTACTAGCATGGCCACAAAGAATACTTCCAGCATAAAAATTCATCAAGATTTATATGTTTTCTTGAATAAAAATTAAAAAGAAATTTCAACATTTTTCCCAAAAAAAACGTTTCATAAAAGAAGTTCATGTTTAGTGGCATAATAGAGACGCTTGGGAACGTACTGCAAATAAAAGAAGAGAGCGGTCGTTTTTTTGAAATAACCAGCAAAAAAAACCTTGACTTAAAAAAAGGCGACTCCTTAGCCGTAAATGGAGTCTGTCTTACGGCTAGCCACATTCATAGCCCCAAGCAACTCGGCGCTAAAACGAGAACTAGCGCTAGAGATAGTCGTTCTTGTAGCTATGTTTTTTTTGCTTCAAAGGAAACGCTGGCCTTAACAAACTTACGCTTTCTCAATACAGAAAGCATAGTGAATTTAGAACGCCCCTTGGTATTCGGCGAAAATGGCAGACTTCACGGCCACCTTGTTATGGGACACGTAGATGGAACAGAGAAAATACTGGCTATAAAAAAAAATAAACAATCTTGTATCTTAACGCTATCGTTAGGCCATGCAAGCGGGGGCGGGCGAGCTTATCTTATTCTTAAAGGTTCGGTATGTCTTAATGGCATCTCACTTACGGTTTATCGGCTTCACGATGATAGTTTTGAGGTTATGATTATTCCTCATACCTACCAGCATACCAATTTACAGTATTTAAAACCGGGTATGGAAATTAATATCGAATATGATATGTTAGCAAAATATGCAGAAAACTTTTACAAGCTCGAATCTGCCAAAAACATCAACAAAATATGAACAGCTATACTATGAATTCTAACAGAGCAGCCTCCCCACTAGGCACGGCTGCTCTGCAAAAATCTTTGCTTTTCGGAGAATTTCCTGCATGACATGCCTACGGCTCGCCTCCCCCCCCTTTTTCTTTTTTGCTTTCTTTTTTATTTCAGCCATGAGCTACGAAAAGAGCGAGAACGCTGGCATGCTCTATGCCCAAACACCAGTAGCTAGCCAAATAGCCCAAGCCCAGACAAGCAAGCAAGAAACTCAAGGGGTAAGCGAGGAAGAGCTGTTTCGCTTTGAACTTCTGTACTACGATTACCTGCGTTCTGGAAAAGCCAGTGTTTTAACCAAACAAGTACAAATATATTATCAGCGGCAGCAAAAAAAAGAATTAGCCGGATTCATTCTCTCTTTAGAAGAAAAAAGCAACACGAAGGCCCAAACTATTGTCATTAATTATCTGGCTAGGCTAGGTGATTATAACTTGCTTTATAAACTCTACTTTCAAAAAGACAGCCAAAACGTAAAGCGCGCCTCGGCTTTCATAAAAAAATATCCCACCTATTATTATCATGCCTTGCTGCTAAGAAACGAAAACACGAAACTGCTAACAGTCTTGGCACAGGCCCTCTGGCAGGCCCCCAAAAATACCTCTTTAGAACTTACTTATTTGCGCAGGCTTGCTTTGAAAAATAAGGATGCCAAAAAAAAACGAGCGCTCTTACTGGCCTTAGACAACCTTGTGCTACAAGCCAAAACAGATAAGCTGAAAGCCTTAGAGAAAACTGACGCTTACGATTATGCCTTAATCTCGCAATACTTTAAAAAAAGTTTACAAGAACAAATTTATTTTACCCTAGGGCAGTATGCCCAGCTGGCCGCATTGCTGCATAAACAACCAAGCCCCCAGCAAACACGTACATTAGTAAAAAACAAAATCTTTCAAAGTTTGAAGCCTGCCAGATTACAGCTTCAAAGAAATTTTCTAAACAAAATGTATGCTAGTGGTAATTACGATAGTTTTTTAAAGTTAAGCGAACAGTTTTCTAAAACTATTAAAGTAAATAAAAACACTGTGCAACGTGCTGCTATACATAGTAAAGGAAAACAGCTGCAGCAAAAATATGCCAATATATCTATTGAACTTAAGGCTAAATTGCAACTGTATGAAAATAACTATAGCGCGGTCTTGCAAACTCTAGCTTGCCAAGATAAGGTCCTCCAATCACAGCTAGATGCCCATGCCCAAAGACAGCAATCGGAAAAAAAGCCAATAACAGCACATGAACAACGCCGCTATGTCCTTGGGAAAAATGCTCTGAAGCTTTGTGCCATAGCCTTTGCAGCTCATTCATTTTTTGCCGAATATTCAGACTTGCTGGCCGCCATGCAAGCAGCCGATAGGAAAAATTTTCAGTGGGTCTTGTTTTTCTTTACCCAGCATGGCCAGCCCCAAGAACTCGAAAAGCAACTGGACATGCTTGCCCAGCAAAGTTTGCAAAAAGAAAGCCGACTGGCCTTAGAAATAGATTTTCTTGACCTACTCTCTTCAAAGAAACAAAGCCTTGTCTTTGTAGAGTTATTTCGCCGTGTGCTAAGCAAGGATAAAAACTTGCTTCTTTTTGCAGAGGAAAACAAAGAAAAACTAGGGCAGAAAGCATTCGAATTCGCCGTAAGCGAATATGCCAGGCATGCCATGGACCTTGGTGAATACGAAATTACAGCTAAGCTTCGTCGCCAATATCTTGCTACCTTCCAGTTTGAAACCTATAAAGAACGTCTGCTTTTTTACGAAGGCATAACCCAGCTCTTTGTAGATAAAGACAAAGGTAAAAACCTTCTGCTTACCCTGCTCACAATTTATCCTAATAGCGTATATCGTTTTGAAATAGAGCGTGCTTTAAACTATCTTTTGCTATAAGTGCTTGCGCTTACCCAGCATAAACAAAGCTGTTTCTTAAATTTTTTACTCGTTTTTGTTTTTGCTGTTACTGTTAAATCTTTTAGCTCTTAATTGGGCCTCTAAAGAACGCAGGCGAATGTAACCTTCGGCAAGTTCAGCATCATAGGCGCCGCTATCGTCTTCCATGGAGGCCAGATTTTCATCGTACAAAGAATTTGAAGCATGCCTTTCTATAATCGTAATATTTCCTTTATAGAGTTCTAAGCGAAGCTCTCCATTAACATTCTCCTGAGATTTTTTAGCAAAGGCTAACAGGGCTTCTATCGTATCGCAGAACCAATCTCCAGCATAAACAAGCCCGGCAAAATCAATAGCCAGTTTGTCTTTGAGGGCAATAAGACTTGCCTCTAAGTTTAGACATTCTATGTCACGGTGAGCTGCTTGAAGAATAGTTACGCCAGGAGTTTCGTAGACCCCGCGGCTTTTCATGCCAATAGCTCGGCTCTCAACTAGATCAGCGCGGCCAATGCCATGGGCGCCGCCAAGTTTGTTTAGCTCTATAAGTATTTGCATGGCTGAACCCTCTTTGCCGTTTAGACTGCTTGGAAGACCTTGAGTAAAACCTAGGCTTAGGCAAAGCGGCAAGTCTGGCGCCTCAAGCGGACTCTTCGTGTATTCAAACATTTCTTTAGGTGGCCGAATACGCGGATTTTCTAAAATGCCCGCCTCAAAAGATATATGCATAAGATTGGCATCTGAAGACCATGGCTGTTTCTTGCTGGCTTTCACGGGAATGCCCTTTTCTTTGGCATAGGCCATAGCCTCACGGCGTCCCTTAATCACTGTGAAAAACGCCGGATCTCGCCAAGGTGCTACCACCTTTACCCCCGGCATAAGCGCATAAAACCCAAGTTCAAAACGAAGCTGGTCGTTGCCCTTGCCCGTAGCTCCATGCGAAAGAATGCTGATTCCTCTTGCCTTCGCAGCTTCCACCATGCCTTTAGCAATAACCGGCCTAGCCAGCGAGGTGCCCAATAGATATCTGCCTTCATAGTAAGCATGAAAAAAAATAGCGGGCATAATGTATTCGTCAACAAAGACCTCACGCAAATCATCTAGCAAGAAATCGCTAGCTCCCGAGGCACGTGCTTTCTCTTCAAGCAGATCGAATTCTTCTTCTTGCCCCACATTCGCCACATAAGCGGTTACTTCATAGCCTTGTTCTGAAAGCCATTTACAGATAACCGATGTATCTAAGCCCCCAGAATAGGCCAGTAAAAGTTTTTTAGAATTTCCAGAATTTGTTGACGCCTGCTGGTTACGATGGTTTTTTTTGCTCATAGAATTCCTTCCTAGGTTCATCTTGTTTTTCTGCTACAGCTTCCCAGCTCTACGCTTTTTTCTGCTCTTACGCCCTATTATAATCTGTTATAATATTACGTAGACAAGATTGCTTTTTTTACAGCGAGCAAAATCATGCTGCTGCTTTATAAGCAAGCAAAGGCTAGGCTAGGCTAGGCTAGGCTAGGCTTAGACTGTTATTATTTAGGCTATAAAAACTATATTTTTTCTCTTATAGATTGCCTTTATAAATTAATGAATCACTATTAAAAATTTTACTTTCTTAAAGTACGCATATCATGCTATACTAGCTAACTTGATTTCAAAAGTAAAAAACAAGGCTAAACAAATACAAGAAGTACAAAAAAATATGGACGCTACACAAGAAAAAAAGACAGCAGAAAAAAATATTTCCGAGAAACTGCTTTATCAGCTACAGGTGCTATCAGGAAAAAAAGTTTTTGAACAAGGGAATTTTTTTTTAGCGATGCCTTTTACTCTTGAATTTACGCTTAAGGGTAAGAGGCAAGAAATGCAGGTTTTTTTTAAACGAGGCAGCCAAAACAAGGTGGTTTATGAAATACATGATCTTAGCCGTTCAGCGAATAGCTTACTGGCAGAATGGACGCATCCAGATTACCTACCCGAGACCAGCCCAGGAGTGTACCCCGATCCTTTAGACCTTGATGAGAGAACGGCTCTTCTCTGCGCGGCTTTTGTTGCTCTTCACATATCTAAAGACGCACGTTACCTTAAAGCCTTTGCCTTTCCTCTGCTAGCAGCAGATAGCCTAGGCCTAGCTAGCAAGCCCCCTAGCCCTGCGATGGCTTCTCTACCTCCCCCCAAGTCAGAAAGCCGCAGCTTCTCTTTTACCGTAAAGCAGAAATTTTCAAAGCGTTCCATGTATGAAGCATAAGCTAGCAGATAGCAACGAGCAACGAGCAAAGACAACACTGAAGCCATTTAAAGCTCCCATGAATTCCCCTGTAGTCCTTCGCTTGCTTGGCAACAAGAATACATGCCCTACCTCCTTTATTTCCATGCGTATCACTACCGTTCTTTAGAATTTCAAATTTCCTTGCTCGTTTTTTTAGAATTACAACCGCTAAAAATTATAATCCTACAATGGCTAAAATTATAAGGCTTACCTACACTCTCTAAGCCATGTTTATGTTTATGTTTCATCTATAAAAAGAGCATGGATAAAGATAATCTACGTAACAACAGCTACGAAGCCAGAATCAAGATATAATCAACAAGAACTATAAAACATATTTTACATGAAGCCTTAAATTTGCTATATTTAGAGTAAGGCTCTATACTGTAACATAAACCTGTTTCTTTCTACAAAGGAAAGCCTTCTGTGAAAAGCAATTTTGCCAACCCCAAGCTTCGAGCAGAACTTCGCTCGCTTTTTGCCCAGCAAGTACACGAAGATGTGCAGCTTAGAAATTTAAGCTACTTAAAAACCGGTGGTCATGCGCCGCTGCTCTTAGAATTCAGCCATGAGCATAACCTAATCCCCATCCTATCGCTGCTCCAAGCCAAAGGCCTAAACTACAAAGTATTAGGCTTAGGCACAAACATACTTTTCCCCGATAGCCCCCTAGATTTTATTGTATTAAAACCTGTGCTGCCAAGCAAGCAGCTGCTTGCCCCTGCTGCAATGCCTGCTACAAGCAATTTTGCAGCCTCGCCGGCGCAGCTGTATAAAGAAGAGGGGATGAAAACCGCTACTCTTCATGTAACAGCGGGATTGGCTCTTATCAGAGCTTTGCGTATAGCACAGAGCCACGGCTGCCTTGGATTAGAGTTTTTCCTAGGCATTCCCGGGTCGGTGGGCGGAGCTGTGCGCATGAATGCTGGCGTGGCTGAACGTGAAATAAAAGATGTTTTTGTCTCCGCACGTGTTTTTCTGCAAAGCCAAAGGCACATACGCACACTGTATAAAAAAGACCTTCGTTTTGGCTACCGAAAGTCTAAGCTAAAGACAGCTGATATTGTCGTCTCTGCCACTTTTCGCTTGCAGCAAGCCAATGCTGCAGAAATTCAAATTGCTAAAAAAAGAAACTTACAAAAACTTGCCGAACGCAGAGAGAAACAACCCTTAGCTAAGCCATCGCTAGGATCTGCATTTAAAAACCCTCCGGGCAACTACGCCGGAAAGCTCATTGAAGCATGTGGGCTGAAAGGCCGTAGCCGAGGTGGCATCGCTATTTCTTCTAAACATGCTAACTTCATTGTCAACGATGGCAGTGGCAGCGCTCAAGATGCTAAAGCCCTGCTCGATGAAGTTGCCGAGACTGTATGGAATCGCTTCTCTATTCGCTTAGCAACCGAGATTGTCTTCTTCTAAAATTTTCTTTTTCTAAAATAATCTTATTTCCGTATGAAAGCAACCCTTGGCTAAGCCATCGCTAGTAGCCGAGGTGGCATCGCTATTTCCTCTAAACATGCTAACTTCATTGTCAACGATGGCAGTGGCAACGCTCAAGAAGCTAAAGCCCTACTCGATGAAGTTGCCGAGGCTGTATGGAATCGCTTTTCTATTCGCTTGCAACCCGAGATTGTCTTCTTCTGAAATTTTCTTTTTCTAAAACTGTCTTATTTCCGTATGAAAGCAACCCTTGGCTAAGCCATTGCTAGCATCTGCATTTAAAAACCCTCCGGGCAACTACGCCGGAA
>JAUXHF010000138.1 GCA_030621685.1 Spirochaetota bacterium | reverse complement strand
CGGCTTTTAGATTACGGTATGAGTTACTACCAAAATTATAGCTAAGATAGCTATCTTAGCTATAATTTTGGTAGTAACTCATACCGTAATCTAAAAGCCGTAATCTAAAAATTCTTATGAGCGAATATTTCCTTGGCGTAGATTGGCAGCTAGCGTTTATTTTCGTAAGCCTTTCTTTTCTCGTTATCCTCATAGATGTTTTCTTTGTGCCAACGGCCATCCTCAGCATACTTTCTGTACTTGGATTTCTTATTTACATTATTTATGTTGGGCAAAGCAGCCTCGTATCGGCGGCGGTTATCTTGTTTGGCTACAGCGTGTTTGTCCTTACTTTTTTGTATGTGGCAAAACGTTTTAAGCTATGGCGAACTTTTCAGCTCTTCACAGCTGCGGTAAACGATGATCCTGCAGGCAGGAAAATATCTAGGGTAGTGGAAAAAGAATTATTTGGCTATGCCCATACCGACCTTCGTCCTTCGGGAACAGTGAGGCTAGGCGAGAAACGCTACGATGCCCTAAGCGCCGATGGCATGTATATTAAAAAAGGCGAAAAGGTATTCATTCAAGGACGTTCGGTGGGGCAGCTCATCGTGCAAAAACGCCCTCTCCCAAAAAATTCAGAAAAGGGAGCTAGTTAAGGGAGCTATTTAATTTTTTATTTGCAAGATGGACATGCCACAGAGCCGTAGGAGCAAAATACGCAACAATGTCCTTTTTGGGGACGAAGTTTTTGGGGACGAAGCTTTACTTTGCAGTTTTCGCAAGAGTAAAAAAACAAACAAGCATTCGTTGGCATAGGCATAACTAAGGTTTTTTTATGATTACACGTAGGACAGGTAAAGCTGCTTTTCCTAAGAAAGCACTACGAGAAAGAAGCGGCGTAAAATAACATAACAGAGTTGCTAGGCTGGCGGAAAGCCAAGCTTTAAATCCAAATTTTTTCACATTTTTCAGTGATGCCCTGATGTTTTTTGGGCTAGCAGAAATATATTTTACCTGTATGTATTCTTTTTACTATATAATAATAAAGCAACATAAATAAAACAAAACACCATCTTGGTGTTCCATTGATATATTTTACCTGTATGTATTCTTTTTATTATATAATAATAAAGCAACATAAATAAAACAAAACACCATCTTGGTGTTCCATTTTATAACCCGCCATAAAATTTTCAGCTATGGCTTCAAAACACTTGTGCTAATTAGCAAGGAGAAAAACAAATGGATTTAGTATTTCCTTTTTTTATAGTAATAGTCATCATACTTTTTTTGCTCATATTTTTTTATTATGTGCCTGTTCGCCTATGGGTAGAGGCGCTTGCCTCGGGTTCTTACGTTGGTTTAATACGGCTTATAGGTATGCGCCTGCGAGGAATGAACCCTACCTTTGTGGTGAGGCCTTATATATCGGCAAAAAAAGCGGGTATTGAGCAGATAAGTTTAGACGATCTCGAATCGCATTATTTGGCGATAGGCACTCGTGTTCCCAATGTTGGGGTTCGTTTAGACAACCTTGTTGCCTCGGTTATCTCGGCTAATAGGGCTAGCCTGAACCTCTCGCCTACTAGGGCCATGTCTATAGATTTGGCTGGTCGGGATGTTTTATCGGCGGTGCATACTTCGGTGCTTCCCAGAATTATTGAAACGCCTAAAATTGCGGCTATCGCTAAAGATGGCATTCAGGTTGTTGCTACGGCAAGAATCACGGTGCGAACCAATCTTGATAGGCTGGTTGGTGGTGCTGGCGAAGAGACGATTATTGCTCGGGTAGGTGAGGGCATTGTTACTACTATTGGCTCGGCTAACTCGCATAAAAACGTTCTTGAAAATCCTGATGCTATTTCGCAGACGGTGTTACGCAAGGGCCTAGATTCCGGCACGGCTTTTGAGATTCTCTCGATTGATATTGCTGATGTGGATATCGGCAAAAATGTTGGTGCTGCCTTGCAAATCGATCAAGCCGAGGCCGATAAGAATATTGCTCAGGCGAAAGCCGAGGAACGCCGGGCTATGGCTGTTGCCTTAGAACAAGAAATGACCGCCAGGGTAGAAGAATTTCGCGCTGAAGTGGTCAAAGCCGAAGCGAATGTTCCCTTGGCTATCGCCGAAGCCTTCAGGGAAGGTAAACTTGGTATCATGGACTTCTACCGCCTTGAAAATGTTAAGGCTGACACCTCTATGCGCTCATCCATTGCTGATGATAGCAAAGAAACTACAAGCGAGAAATTACCTTAAAAAAACTGTTTAAAACGGTTTAGCTAGGCTTAAAAGAAGACTGCTAGAATTGTTTTTCAGAGGTATAAGGCATGGAAAATATTTTTGATATTGTTTTTCGTATTTTAGGATTCGTACTGTTTTTTATACTCGTATCCTTTTTCTCTTTCGCAAAAAAGAGAAAAAGGATGGGCGATGAAGAAGGCGATAATAAGAAAAAACAAAGATTATCTTCTATGGGCCTTGAGCTTAGCTCGTATGATGATGCCTTAAGCGATGTATTAAAACCTTCTAATCTTAAGGCTACTAAGGCAAGCCGCTTTCAATCAATGTTAGAGGATCGGCATGAAAATTCGCCAAATATCCGCCACGAGGATTCCTTTCTAAGCTCAGCCCCATTGCCAGGCAGGCCATCTTTTCAGGTTGATAAAACCAGAGAACAATCTTACACGGTGACCTCGCCGCTAAGAGAATTGAGGCAGGGCAGCCGTCCTCCAGCTGGTGGCTCTGCTGAAGATGTTATTCCCGAAGTTAATCCTTATAGATTGATAAGGCCCGCTAAGAAATCTCGGTTGTCTAAGAGTATGCCAGCCAAAAAAAAGAGCAGGATTTCGGCTTATGATAGACAAGGCTCTCGTTCTTTAAACAGAAGCAGGAGCGCTTATTTTGTAGCAAGCCTAAGAAGCAAGCCATACTTGAAGAGAGCCATTATTGTAAACGAGCTTTTAAGCCGTCCGCTCGCTCTGCGAGAGAAACCAAACACTAAGGCATGACATGGGCTTTCATGGAGCATGCTAAGGAAAATATTTTTAAAAAATAACTGTAGCAAGCAAATTATTAACCCAAGCTTGCCTGCTGGCACGTGATAGCCTGCTCTGAGCCTGCTTTGTTTGCTGATAGACTTGCCGAAGAACCCAAAGAGTTTTCATAGATGAATACTGCTAAGAAAGATACTCCGGTATGTCTAACAGGAATTAAGCCAACGGGTACTCCGCATTTGGGAAATTACTTTTCTGCTATTCTTCCGGCAATAAAGTTAAGCAAGCTGTATCGCTGTTATTTTTTCATTGCTAACTATCATGCGCTTAACGCTGCCCCCAATAAAGAAAAACTTGAAAGAGAAACCTTAGAAATAGCTGCCTGCTGGCTAGCTTGCGGCTTAGATCCTAAAGAGGTGTTGTTTTATAAGCAATCGGATATTCTTGAAATCTTCGAGCTTATGGTGATTCTTACAAGTTATACGCCTAAGGGGTTGATGAACAGAAGCCATGCCTATAAGGCTAAAGTCCAAGAGAATGCTAAACTTGGTCGGGATGCAGATGCCACGGTGAACATGGGCTTGTTTAACTACCCGGTGCTGATGGCTGCGGATATTTTGCTCTTCAAAGCCGATGTGGTGCCTATTGGACATGACCAATTGCAGCATTTAGAAGTAACCAACGATATTGCCCAAGCCTTTAATAATGCTACACAAAGCACTTTGCTTACGCTGCCAAGGCCGCTGCTTTCTAAAAATACAGAAACGATAAAAGGCATTGATGGCAGGAAGATGAGTAAGAGCTATGGAAACACCATCCCTATTTTTCAGTCGAAGGCAAAGTTACGCCAAGCAGTGATGAGCATTGTCACGACCTCGCAAACCGTAGCCGAGCCTAAAGACCCTGATAGTTGTTTAATTTTCTCGCTGTATAAACTTTTTAGTACGGCGGCTGAACAGGGAACTTTACGAAAGCGTTATTTGGAAGGCGGCATGGGTTGGGGCGAGGCCAAAGAGGCCTTGTTGGAAAAAATATTAAGCAGGTTTCATAAAGAACGTATGCGCTACGATGAATTTATTATGAACCCCGATTTCCTACAAAAAACCTTAGCTACGGGTGCCAAAAAAGCAAGAGAACATGCTGCTTTGTTTATGCATGAGCTGCGTAGCACACTAGGCATAGCGTGAAAAACGCGGGGACAAGCTTTTTGCTTAGATTTTTTTTTGAAAAATAATTTGGCAAATAATTCCTAAAACATAGCAAGGATAGCCATGTTAGATTCGCGTTTCGTTCGTAACAATCCTGATATTGTTAAAGAAAACCTGCGGCGGCGGCATGCCGAAGGGGCTGATGTTGAGGGCTTTCTCCTGCTTGAACAGCGGCGGCTTAGCTTACTAAAAAGCTCCGAGGAAAAAAAGCAAGAACGGAACTTAGCTGCGAAAAAAATTGGACAAGAAAAGCAGCAATCAAAGCAGCCATCTGAAAACAAGGGGGATGGGTTTTTAGAAGAGACCGCAGCCAGGGCTTCGCTTAAAACGCTGTCGCAGGAAATTAAGCAGCTAGATGGCCAGTTAGCAGAGCTTAATTTGAAGCAAGATGCCTTTCTGCAGAGCCTGCCTAACCTCATCGATGAGAGCAGCCCCGAAGGCGATGAGAGGGCTAACGTCTTGCTTAGGCAGCATGGCAAGCTAGAAGAAAAAACCTTTCCTATAAAAGCACATTTTGAACTTGGGCAAACCCAGCTTGACTTTAAGCGAGCAGCAAAACTTTCAGGCGCCCGTTTTTCCATTCTAAAAGGCGAATTGGCGATGCTGGAACGTGCCTTAGCTAATTTTTTTTTAGAGCAGAATATTCAAAACGGTTTTACAGAGGTTTCGCCGCCCAGCCTAGTGAATGAGCAGAGCATGTATCGATCTGGGCAGTTGCCTAAATTCGCCGATGATGTTTTCCGCTTAGCCGGCGACTTCAGCTACTTATATCTTATTTCAACCGCCGAGATTTCCTTGGTGAACTTACATGCCGATGAAATTCTTGACAGAGATCTTCTGCCTCTGCGCTATACGGCCTATACAAATTGTTATCGCTCGGAGGCCGGAGCGGCCGGGCGAGATACTCGGGGGCTTATGCGCCTGCATGAATTCAAAAAGGTAGAGCTAGTTAGCATCTGCCTGCCAGAGGAAAGCGAGGCTGAGCATCAAAGCATGGTTTTGCTAGCTGAAAAACTCTTGCAAGCCTTGAAACTCCCCTATCGGGTTATGTTATTAGCCTCTGGCGACACTGGTTTTTCTGCTAAGCGATGTTATGATTTGGAAGTTTGGATTCCCAGTGAAAAACGCTATCGAGAAGTGTCATCGTGTTCAAATTGTGGCGACTTCCAATGTCGCAGGGCGAAAATACGCTATCGCCAAAGCAATGGGCGTGCAGCCTATCCCCATGCTTTAAATGCTTCGGCTTTGCCGCTGGGGCGTATTCTTATTGCTGTTCTCGAAAATTTCCAGCAAGCCGATGCTAGTGTAGCGGTTCCAGAAGTTCTTTGGTCTTTTATGAAGGGCAGAAAGTTTATATTTAAATCTTAAAAAACTGTGGTTTTTTCCTAAAATGTTGGAATTAAAAGTTTTCTTTCTCTTGAAGATAGCTTGTAATATAAATTGCTAAGATATAGCTGCTAAGATATAGTTGTTAAG
>JAUXHF010000009.1 GCA_030621685.1 Spirochaetota bacterium | reverse complement strand
TACTATGATTTTTTGTTTTTATATAAAAAAAAGTGGAAAAGCAAAAAAATTCAGAAAATAAAAATTGTACTGCTATTAATTGCACTGCTACTCTCGCTCTTTTGGGAGGAAATAGCTTCTTTGGCTCTACTTTCAAGCATAATTTAGACGAAAACCAGCTTATAGGCTTACCTGTATAGAATCCGCAGTCATTAGCAGCAGTCATTACTCATAGCTTTGCAAACTTTCAGCTAGCTTTTCAACCAATTCATCAATATGCTTTTTCTCCAGAATTAAAGGAGGTGCAATAAGCATCGTATCGCCAGTAATTTTAAGATGTAAGCCTAAGTCAAAAATTCTTTGATTAAATCTTTTTCCCTGAAGTCCGGGTTTTCCATTAATCGGCAAAAGGTCAATGCCGGCTAAAAAGCCCAAACTGCGAATATCGACAACAATTTTATATTTACGCAACGTAAATATTTTTTTTGCAAAGTAGTCCTCTAGCTCCTTCCCCCGAGAAAACAGTCCTTCCTTCGCGTAAATATCAAGAGTCGCGCTAGCAGCTGCCAAAGCTACCGGATGAGCCGAGAAAGTGTAGCCATGGCTGAATTCAACAGTCTCTGCTGCACAATGATTGGTAATTGAATTGTAAATGAAATCACGAGTAAGCACCGCGCTCATTGGAATGTTGCCATTGGTAAGAGCTTTTGCTAAAGTAACAATATCAGGCTTCACGCCAAATTTTTCTACAGCAAAAGAACTGCCCGTGCGGCCAAAACCAGTTATGACTTCATCGAAAACCAAGAGGATTTTATATTTATCACAAATTTCTCGGAGGCGCTGAAGATAGCCCTTTGGTGGCACATAACAACCAATAGAACCTGCTACGGGTTCAACATAACATGCAGCAATGTTTTCACCGCCGTAAAGATTGGCAAAACGCTCTAGGTCCTCAGCCAAATCTTCTCCGCCATGCAGAGGAATCCCCGGTGTAAACTTGTTACGCTCAAGTTTCGTATGTCGCATATGCACGACACAAGGTATTTCTAAATTATAAGCAGAACGGTTTCTAGAAATTCCAGCTAAGTTCGTTCCGCCAATATTTACGCCATGATACGAATGTTCTCGTGACACAAAATAACGCCGCCGCCCCTCGCCTCTTGAAAGCCAGTAGGCAGAAACCAGCTTCATCGAGGTATCGATAGCCTCCGAGCCAGAGCATCCGAAGAAAACTTTGTTCATGTCTTCTGGCATGAAGTCGCAAAGCTTTTTCGCCACCTGAAACGATAATGGATGCCCTAAGTTGAAATGAGGCGAGTAATCTAAATCGGCAAGCTGTTTGCTTACCGCCTCTCTAATTTCTTTGCGATTATGCCCGGCATTGCATGTGAAAAGACCGGCGCAGCCATCAAGAATCTTTTTGCCTTGCAGGCTCCAGTAATACATGCCATCGGCCTTGACCACTAAACGGGGATTTTGTTTAAAATCACGATTCATCGTAAAGGGCATCCAATGATAGCTTAGGCTTTCTTGGTCTGGAAGGTTTTTGCTAAAAAGCATTTCATCAGATTTTTCTGAAACAGTTGTTTCTGTGATATTGGCCATTGAGAACTCCTTAAAAATTGCTCTACATGTATTATTAATTTTTTTATAAAAAGATAGCGAAGTAAATAGCTTAAAGCAGCAAGAGAAAGTACCTGATTACTGATTAGCTCTCATTTTTTTTAAGTAACTTAAAATTGCAAAACTTTAGCTACATCTTCATAGGGTTTATTCAGTGACATTCCAACCTGCGCCGAGCAAATTTTCCCCCGAGCAACATTTACGCCGTTTTGCAGATGCTTATCGTTTTTCAACAGGGTAAGCAAAGACTTTGAAGTAGCCAGCGATGCGATGAAGGGAAGGGTGGCATTATTTAAAGCATGTGTAGAAGTTTGTGCTACAGCGCCGGGCATATTGCTTACACAGTAATGCACCACACCATCAACAATATAATAGGGGTCATCATGTGTGGTGGGCTTAGAGGTTTCGGCGCAGCCTCCTTGGTCGATAGCCACATCTACAAAAACCGAGCCGGGCTTCAAAGATTTAATCATGGCCCTGCTGATAAGTTTAGGCGTAGAGGCGCCAGGCACATGCACGCCGCTAATAATGACATCGGCATCGGCTAAGCTTTCCTCAAAGGCCTGTTTTGTGGAGTATTTTGTTTTCACTTTAGCCCCGAAGATGTTTTCAATACGGCGCATAACGGGGATAGATCTGTCTAATATAGTAACATCGGCGCCAAGCCCGGTAGCCATTTGTGCGGCATTAAACCCTACCGTGCCGCCGCCAATAATAACCACTTTGGCTGGTTCTACGCCGGGAACACCGCCAAGTAATTTTCCCATGCCTCCATAAGCTATTTGCAATCCGATAGCCGATACTTGTACAGCCATGCGCCCGGCCACTTCTGACATGGGCGCAAGCAAGGGAAGCGTGCCATCATCGGCAGTAATGCTTTCATAGGCAATGCATAAAGCTCCACTTTCCATCAGTGCCTCGGTGAGCTGGGGGCCTGCCGCTAAATGCAAATAGGTAAATAGGGTATGATTTTGTTTAATGAATTTCCATTCTTCGGGCTGCGGCTCCTTCACTTTAAGAATAAGTTCTGCTTGAGAAAAAACCTCTGCCGCCGAGCTTACTATGCTAGCACCTGCTTTTATATAGTCGCTATCTGCCGAGCCACTGCCATCACCAGCATGGCTTTCTACAAAAACCTCTAAGCCACGCTCGGCTAACTCCCGAACAGAAGCCGGCGTTAAGGCCACTCTGTTTTCTCTGTTTTTTACTTCTTTGGGAACACCTATTTTCATTTCATGCCTCTAAAAAATTGAAACGCTTCAATACGCTTCAATATGCTTATACGCTTATACGCTTATATTTCATGTTTGTTTGATGGCGATAGTTGATGCTTATACAAAAGATTTGTATTTTTCAAGCAGGCGCATGGGTTTTTTCAGGGCATCGCGGCGGAAAGGATCGCCTAGCTCACGACTGCACATAATTTCTAAAACAGTTGTTTTCCCTTCACTTTGTGCTTTTGTACAAAGCCGCATGGCATCAGCTATTTCATCTAAATTTTTCACACATATGCCAAGAGCGCCCATAGACTTAGCGATTTCAGAAAAACTAGGGTTTTTTAAGTTACTCCCCAAGAAGCGTTTATTATAAAAATCTACTTGGTTTTTCTTTTCGGCTCCCCACTGGCGGTTATTAAACACTACGGCTGTAACAGGTATATTTTCTCGTATGCAAGTAAATATCTCGCCAAAGCTCATAGCCCAAGCGCCATCGCCTACATAGGCGAAAGCCGGTCTTTGAGGAGCAGCTACTTTGGCGCCAATGATGACAGGCAAAGCATAGCCACAGTTACCAAAACTCATAGCAGCCAGAAAACTTTGAGGCTGCTCAAAGCGTAAATAGCTATTGGCAACCGAGCAAATATTGCCGATATCTGTAGAAACCATAGCATCTTTGGGCATGGCTTTTTCTAGCTCACGAAGAACGCTGCGCGGAGAAAGACCTCCTTCGCTATGGCGCATTTGAGTGCTCCATTCATCACGTTCATGGGGCCAGGCATCTAGCTCGGCTTCCCATTCACGTTTCGTCTTGGCAATTTCTTCTAATTTCTTAGCCATGCCAGATTCATTATAAGAGCTTAGACCTAAAGCCCCTAAACGTTTGAGCAAGGCTTCAGTTGCTGCCGAAGCATCGGCCACAATGCCCACATGCACAGGCCTCACCAAACCAATAACACGATGGTTACTATCTATTTGAATAATTTCAGCATGCTTGGGCCAGTAGTCCAAGCCATGCTGAGGCAGCGTGCCAAAAGGACCAAGCCGAGAGCCTAAGGCCAAAATTACATCGGCTTGCTTAATAAGTTTCATGCCAGCTTTTGACCCCTGGTAGCCCAAAGGACCACACCACAGCGGATGCGAGGCCGGGAAGCTATCGTTATGCAGGTAGCTGTTCACTACAGGAGCGCCAAGTTTTTCGGCAAGTTTTTTCAGCGATTCTTGCCCCCCCGACATCACAACACCGCCGCCAGAAACAATAACAGGAAATTTTGCTTTTGCTAGCAAAGAAGCTGCTGAATCTAAATCTTTTTCAGCTCCTGCCCCAAGTGATATATGCCTAGGGCCAGGAATCTCGTAATCTGCTTCGCCATAAAAATGGTTACGCGGAATATTTAATTGCGTGGGGCCTCTATCCATGCTGGCATAATCGAAACATCGAGCGGTAAGTTCGGCTATACGCTCTGGGCTGTTCACATGAGCTTGATACACCGTAATTTTCGAGAAAATAGGAAGCTGCTCGGTTTCTTGGAAGCCGCCCAGCCCCATCGAGTTACTTCCAGTCTCGGGGGTAATGGCCACTACGGGGCTATGCGCCCAATAGGCTGCGGCTATGGCTGTAACAAAATTCGTGATGCCCGGCCCGTTTTGACCTATGCAAACTCCGTGTTTCTTAGCAACTCGGCTGTAACCATCTGCCATATGCGCAGCGCCTTGTTCGTGAACCGTAGGAATAAACCTTATTCCAGCGGCAGGAAAAATATCTAGAGAATCCATATAAGCAGAACCCACTATCCCAAATATGTTTTTTACTCCTTGCTTTTCTAAGGTTTCAACAAACGCTTCACTCGATGTCATTCTTTTCATATTTTCAACAATTCCTTGTAGCATGCTTACCAGCAGCCACATAAGCATTCCTATCAGAAATGCTTATTTTCAAATAAAAATTTTTTAAATCTTTTAGCTTCATCTTTGGGCTTCAGAAGTACAGAAGTACCAAAGCCATGAAAACAGTAGCTCTTAAAACAGTAGCCAGTGGTTACTGTTTGGTATCAAGAGTATACAAAAATCTAGGTAAAAAAACAAAGATATTTAGCCGTATTTTTTTAATAAAAAACTTTTCGGCAAATACAAAGAAAGTAAGAATATGCTTCAAAAAAGCAGAAAAAAACTATGCCAATTTTCTGCAATACCTGTTTTAACAATATTTTTGTAGACTGCGTTTTAAAATTTAGTAACCCTTAGCTTTGCTAAAACAAAAAAAGTAAGCTTATCCCAGCAAAAAGCAAGCTACTTCCCAAGACTTTTTGAGCCGTAATTTTCTCTTTTAGGAAGAAGAAAGCAAGGAGTATGCTAAAGAAAACCGAGCTTTGGCGAACAACACTTATGAAAGCAAGATCGGCTGCTTCTTTTTCAAAGGCTAATAAGATAAATACATAGGAAAGAAAGGCAAAGCTGCTAGCCAAAATAACCGAAACAGTCCGCATTCGAAAACTTCTTCCATAGCCCTTAAACATGTCTTTAAGCGTAACAGCCGCTGTTTTTTTCACAAAATTTTCATAGCCTAGCCTCCTCGCAAAGAAAAACAATACATAAAGAAAAAGAGCAGCAAAATGGCTCCAGAAAAGCAAGGGAGCAGGTTCTAAGCCCGCCTTTATCGCTAAGAAGTCTCCAAAGGAATATAACACAGAGCCAAAAAGAGCAAGAAAGGCCAGATTAATAAGCCCTAAGCGAAACATCTTTTTAGGGCGAGGAGGCTTTGCTACCTGGACCTTTTGGCTAGGGACTGCCGCCATAATAAAAATACCCCCAATAACTAAGATCATACTTATAAAAAAAATGGGCTTGTAGGCTTGCTTAAAAAGCAAGATATTTACCAACGTGATAACAATGGGGGAGCTTCGGATGATAGGGTAGTAAAGAGAAACTTCAGCATAGCAAAACAACAGAGCTTGCCCAAAGTAATACAGCGCCAAGCCTAAGGCTGAAAGAAATAAATACCAGAAGATATATTCTTGTTGGACTAAACTAGCCTTACGCCAGAAAAAAAAACTTTCTTGTAGCTTTATGAGTATTAGCCCCTGCTTAAAATAAAAACGCCATGAAATAAAAAAGGCTAAAAGCACCCAGATAACTAAATACTCAACGTAAGAAAACAAAAGTAAATGCTCGCCGCTTACGCTTATTGCTTTTTCCTTAGCTGCCCCTTCTCGTGTTTTTTCGATGGATGATACTAGGCCAAACTTCTTGTTCTTACTTACAATCCCGCTCTTTAATAGTAAATCTCGAAGTGGGTGAAGCAGCGCCGAAATAAGGCTTAAGATGAAAATTGTAGACATAAGAAAAAACTATAGCTTTTATAACAAAACTATAGAATATGACCAGTGCTTATCACTAAGCTCAGCTTAGCATAATCTTAGCTTAGCATAAAGGCCGGCGCCCTCTTTTAAATGCTTAGTTTTAAAGAGCTATTTCTATACTTGAATAACCATAACAACAAGTACGATTAAAATAAAAATAATAATAATACTGTGCATGGTTTTATCTGGAATCTTCATGCTCATTCGGGCTGCTACGGGTACCCCCAAAAAAGATCCTATAGCTATGAGTAAAGAGCTAACATATTCCACTTGCCCGCCCTTAGAGTAGACTAGCGAAACAATAACAAACATAAGTGTACTAATGAAAATACTCGTTCCAATACTCTTCTTCATAGAAAGTTTAGTAAACAAAGAAAGAGCCGGAATGACAAGCACGCCTCCGCCAACACCAGTAAAGCCCAAGGCAAGCCCAGAAATTATGCTACTAACAAACAAATATATAGAATTTCTCTTCTTTGACCTTTTATAGTTTAGCTTTTTCATAAACGATGTACGCTGCAAAACCATAAACCCTAAAGCCAAAAGAACAGTGGCTATGACAGCATAGGTAAGTCCAGCTTGGAAATCCATAAGCGCTTCTGCCTCAAGGTTTTTTATACGCAGGTTGATATATGTCGCCGCTAGCATCGTGGCAGGCAAAGCTCCCAGTAAAAATAAGCTACCTTCATGATAGCTTATTTGCTTCTGCCGAGCATAAAAGATAAACCCTAAAATTCTCGTAAATAAAACAGAGAGACTGACCGTGCCTATCGCTACCGATATCTCTAGCGAAAATAACACTTTCACCACAGGAACATACAAGATGCCCCCGCCTATTCCTGTTAGCGTTATAACAAAACTTAACGCAGCCCCCACAAGAATTTTCAGATATCCAGACAAGGATAAAATTGCACTTAAAATTTCGCTTATATATTCCATGTTAGAAATAGTATACACCCATTCATTACTTTCTAATAAAAATATCAATATGGGAAATTGAATATCTATACCTCTTGCCTAAATTGAATATCTTTTGCCAAAGAGGCTATCAATTCTATATTGAATTTTTTTGTAGATTTTTGTTTTTTATTTACCAGTAGTTTAAAAAAATTACTAAACCTAAACAAAAAACCCATGCTATAATGAATCTGCATTTACTTAACATGTTAAGTAAATTGTTTTACTTGTTTTAATTATTTAAAATTCTGTGCTGTAATGAAGTACCCACAATTCAAAGTATTATTAAAGTATGAACTAGCCTATTTCAAACTTTGTTAGCAACCATATGCATTCGAAACTAAGGAAGTAAACGGTATTAAGCTAAAAGTTAGCTAGAAATATTATGGAAGATGAAAGAAATACTCGTTTGGCAGCCAATCCGCAGAATTTACGCAAAGCTACTGGCTGCTTCGCTACCGGCGTAACAATAGTAGCCGTTCATGCCAATGGAAACATTTATGGCCTCACAGCAAACTCCTTCGTCTCAATATCGCTTTCGCCAGCACTTGTGCTTGTTTCCATCGCCAAAGAAGCCAAATTTCACAAATTCCTGCAACGAGGCAACAAGTTAGGTATTTGTGTACTCAGTGAAAAACAAGAAGCCATTAGCAATCATTTTGCAGGCAAGCCCATGACGCCAGCCCCATCTTTTCTGCTGGATAGCCATGCAGCCCCGCTCTTAGCCCATAGCCATGCCAGTTTTTCCGCGAGTATTCAAACAGTATTTGATGCTGGAGATCACAGCCTTCTGCTAGCGGCGGTTAAGGAAGTATCTTACGACCATAGCCTTTTGCCATTGCTTTACTATCAAGGCAAATACTTGGCCTTCAAGGAAGTCGAAGCAATATAAAGTAGCATCAAAAATTAGCCCAAAAATTAGCATCAAAGAATAAGCACACACCCTTACATAGTATTAAGTATTCACGGCCATTCCAATATTATACTACCCCCAACATGCCTCGGCCGCAACCCCAACATGCCTCGGCCGCAACAAAGGATAATAAACATGAACGAAATAAGCAAGCACAGCAAAGCAAAGCAAGTAGCTACAACAAAAACAGAACGTTCTGCGCAGAGGACGAACAAGAAATACCTAAGCGGAAAACATAACAATGAACTTTATACCGGCGCAGAATTCTTGGAAAGCCTGGATGATGGTCGCAAAGTCTGGTTCGATGGAGAAAAAATATCTACTATAAGCAAACACCCTGCTTTCAAAAATGCTGCCCTTAGCGTGGCTCGGTTCTACGATTCCCTGCACAACCCAGAGCTTGAAGATGATCTTCTGCTTGTTGATTCCTTTGGCATCACAACTCATAAATTCTTTGCGCCAAGTTATACCAACCAAGAGTTAGATGCCGCACGCAAGGCCATAGCTATTGTACAAAAAATAAATTACGGCTGGATGGGGCGGACTCCCGATTACAAGGCTTCGTTCATGGCCCATTTAAGCGAGAATAGCAAATTCTATCAACAACAATTTCAAGGCAATGCGCTTACTTGGTATAAACGCTATGCCCGAAAAGCCCTGCACCTAAACCATGTTCTAGTAGACCCTCCCGTAGATAGAACAAAAGAACGCATGAACGTGCGAGATGTCTTTGTAAGCGTAGATAAAGAAGATGATAGGGGTATTTATGTGAGCGGCGCCAAGATGGTGGCTACCGGATCGGCGCTCACTCATGCCACCTTTGTTGGGCTTACCGGGAACATAACTTCCCAGATGCAAAAAGACAGAGACGAAGATATGGCCGTGATATTTTTTGCTGCCATGAACACCCCGGGGCTTAGCATGATAAGCCGTCCCTCTTATGAACTAAAAGCAACAAGCGCCTACGAGGCCCCGCTCTCGGCGCGTTTCGATGAAAACGATGCGGTTATCATCTTTGATAAAGCCTTCATTCCATGGGAGAACGTTTTAGTATATCGAGATATACAGCGCTGTAAAAACTTTTATACCGACTCTGGTTTCTTCAGCCGCTATAACTTGCAAGGCGCCGTTCGTTTAGCCGTGAAGTTAGATTTCTGCATCGGGCTTCTTTCAGAGGGCTTAAAGTGTTCTGGCACAAACGCCTTTCGGGGCATACAGGCTGGCCTAGGCGAGCTTATTGGCATCCGCAACACCGTTTGGGGGCTTACTACGGCTATGGTTAACGACACCGAACCTTGCGGACAGGGCCTTATTCCTAAACAGGAAATAGCCGCAACAACAAGGCTCTATACCTCTACATGCTGGAGCCATGTGCGTAATCTCTTTGAGGATTTCTTGGCAGGCGCGCCTATTTACACCATCTCAAGCGAGAAAGACTTAGCCCAAACAGAAATAAGCGGGCTTATTGAGCGCTATTATCGTGGCACAGGCTTTTCTGCCTACCAAAGATTGAAACTGTTTAAACTTATTTGGGACGCCATCTATTCAGAATTCGCCGGCAGACATAGCCTCTACGAGAAAAACTACTCTGGCTCTCAGGAAATGAAACGCATTGACCTCCTAAAAATAGCTTCTGGTAATGGGAGCTTGAAGCGCTGCAGCCGTCTCGTAGAAACCTGCATGAATGACTATGATGAAAAAGGCTGGAAGCACACTTGGAGCTAAGCACAAGCACGCGCTCTAGCTCTCAAGCAAATGAAGCCTACCTCTTAAAAAGAGCTTTTGAAGCGCTGCAAGCCGTCTCGTAGAAGCCTGCATGAATGACTATGATGAAAAAGGCTGGAAACACACTTGGAGCTAAACACAAGTACGCAAGCAAAATATATAAACATATTCTGCATACCAACATGTTAACAAACCTACTCTTTAAAAATAGATACCTGTTATGCTACTAGAAGAACATAAATCGTTACCCTTATTGCTTTTGCGAACACGCGAGCTTGTTGCCTCTTATTTCCAGCCACTTCTTAGTCGCCACGGTCTTTCCCACCTCCAGTGGCGAATCTTAAGACTCTTGCAGGAACAAGGGCCTTCCAGCCTAGGCCTTATTGCTAAGGAGGTTCATGTAAAAGTATCTAGCCTTACACGCAGCATACAATCTTTAGAAAGAAAAAAAATTATCTTGCGTGATATTAGTTCAAACGACAAAAGAGTTCACCTCATCGGCCTAAGCCCTTATGCTAGAAAACTTATTTCCAGCATAAGCCTCTCTGCGCGGCCCATCTACAAGCAAATTGAAGAGAGCATAGGCAAACAGCAGCTAAGCAAATTCATTCATGACTTAAACGTAATTTATGATAAACTTTGTTCTACAGAAAAATAAAAACGTATGGAATACTTTCTTTCAAATAAATAGTACAGGTCAAGAAAATGGAAAATAAAAAAATAATGCAATTGCGTGGCTCCATGCCAGCGCTTATCACGCCCTTTAGGAACGGCGAAGTCGATTTGGATAGCTACAAAAAACTTATAGCCCGGCAGCTTGAAAAAGGCAGCCATGGCATCTTAGTCAACGGCACCACTTCCGAGCCTTCCACCCTCAGCCTTGAAGAGCGCAACCTCATCGTAAAAACAGCTAAGCAGCTGGTAGGCGATAGCCTCCCCATTGTCGCTGCCACCGGCTCGGGGTCGCTAGCCGAATCTCGTGCATTAAGCCTGTATGCCGCAAGCCAAAACGTTGCTGCCTTGCTTATTGTTACCCCCTACTACATTAAACCTCCGCAAAGAGGGCTTATAGAATATTTCCTGAAGGTCACCGATGGTCTTGATATTCCATGGATGCTTTATCACATACCCGGGCGTAGCGCCGTTCATGTTACGGCTGACACGATAGGCCAGCTTCGTGAGCGCTCTTCTACTTTCATCGGTTTAAAACATGCTTCTTTAGACTTAAGTCTTGTAAGCACTTGCCTGAAACTTTATCCCAATCTTGCTTTTTTTGCTGGCATAGAAGAGATGTCTTTTCCCATGCTGGCTTTAGGCGCTAAGGGGCTTATGAGCGCTGTAGGTAATATTTGCCCGCATATGCTCGTTCAGCTGGTCGAGGCCATGTGGGAAAACAATATCCTTAAGGCAAGAAAACTCCACGAACAGCTTTTAGAATTAAACCAAGCTATTTTTTATGAAACTAACCCTATCCCCATTAAATATATGATGAAACGATTAGGGATAATTGCCGAAAACGAACACCGCCTGCCCATGCTACCCGCCAGCAAAGAAACTATGAAAAAATTAGATAAGCTTCTTGAGCAGAGCAAATTCCTTCCCGAGTAACCCCATGCGCCTTATAGCCTTTACCCCAAAATCTCCCGCTAAATCTCCCGCCCAATATTCCCATCCCAAGATAAACTCCAGCCTCGGCAAACCAAGCAAGAGTTTAAAAGATACAGCCAAACTAGGCATTCTTCTAGCCGATGATGCCAGCGATAATAACAAGGCATTTCATCCCCATCCCCAAACAAAGATTATAGACTTAGGCCTCCATTTGCAAAGCGAAAAGAGTAGCTATCAAGGAATATGTTCTATAAAACATCTTTTGCAAGCATTTTCTAGCGAAGAAGCCGGCCTTGATTCTTTAAGCCTGCTTAGGCGGCTCGAAAAATACCAAAATAAGCCAGCCGATTATACTTTAGCCGATATCCGCTTTCTTCCCAGCGTCCACAATGCTGAAAAATATATTTGTATTGGCGTAAACTACCAACATAGAAATGAAGAGTATAAAGATGGCTCGCCGCCACCGCAAAAACCAAGCGTGTTCATGCGCAGCCGGGAATCTTTTGTGGGACATTTAGAAGCATTGCGCCTGCCCAAAGAGTCGCCGCAGCTAGATTATGAGGGGGAAATTGCCATTGTCATCTCTCGTGAAGGACGCCGAATTCCGGCTAACAAAGCCCCAGCTTACATAGCCGGACTCTCTCTTATGAACGAGGGCAGCGTGAGGGACTGGATGCGTCACGGAAAATTCAATGTAACTCAAGGAAAAAATTTCACCGCCTCTGGTTCGCTTGGCCCATGGCTGCATGTCAAAAATTTTGAATACGATAAACTTTCTCTTAGCACGAAGGTCAATGATGAGCTTCGCCAAAAGGCCAATACCAGCCAGCTGCGCTTCTCCTTTTCTTACCTAATTGCCTACCTATCAACATTTTTCACGCTTCGCCCTGGCGATGTCATTGCTACAGGCACGCCCACAGGAAGCGGCGTCACTTTTAAGCCTGCTAGGTTTCTTAAAGCCGCCGATACCATAAGCGTGGAATCCAAAGAAATAGGATATTTAGAAAATCCTGTAGCTGAGGAATAGCCCCCCGCTTAGAATTTTTAACCAATGTTTCGTATCTAAAAAATAAGCTTATAAGGAAGAGCCATGCCCCATATTGTCATTGAATGTTCAGAAAATTTCAGCAAGCACGTTTCCATGCCAGACTTGATAGCGGCTATCCACAACGCCGCCTCGCAAACAGGTATTTTTCCTTTCGGCGGAATACGAACCCGTGCCTTTATTAGCCAGCACTATGAAACAGCCGATTCTCCGTCTCACCTGCATCCCCAAAACAGCCAATGCCATCTTAGATTGACATTGGGCGCCGGAAGAACGCTTGCTGCTAAAGAAAAAGCTTGCAAACATATTTACCATGCCGGCTTGCAATTCTTAGAAAAACAAAACATGCTTGATTACCCAAAACAAGTGTTTTCTTTCACGGCTAAAGAAGCCCCTGCTACCCTTAGCTACAAACATAACAACATCCATAGCTACTTACAATCAAGAAAGCGAGTTTAACCATGCCCCATGCCATTATAGATTGCTCGGAAAATTTTAACAAACGAATAAACCTAAACGCTTTCAAATCGGCTCTACACAAAGCCATGGTTGAAACAGGTATTTTTGCAATACCAACCATCCGAGTACGCGCGTTCATCAGCCAGCATTATAAAATAGCCGATGGTCATGCCGATAATGCCTATGTGCATATTAGCCTGCTTATTAAACCCGGACGTTCTCTAGAGTTAAAAGATAGTTGTGCCAAGGCTATCTTTACAAAAATAAAAACCTTTTTGGCTGATGACTTCGCCAAAAACCCGCTCGCTCTATCGATGAGCCTTGAAGAACTTGACCCGGTATTAGCATACCAGCAAAATAATTTAGAAAAATACGTAGCCAAGCGATCTGAAGCAAAATCAAAGTAACAACAAAATAAGATGAAAGCCCAGTTTTCACTCTTCCATAAAAGATTTATTGATACTCTTGCTTGTAGCCTACGAGATTAGTTTCAAATTAATCTAAAATTAATCTAAAATTAATCTCGTCAAAACATAAGGAATAAAGAGGATTAACAAAAAATGAAGCTAGCTGCAAACCCCAAAGTAAAGAATGCCCTAAAAAATAATCTTGAAAAGTTTTCGCGCTTCCATAAAAGATTTATTGATGAAGGCTTGCCCATATATATAGATGGACTAAAAACCTTCGGCGAAGGGAAGAGGCGAGAAAACCTCTGCCCCATAAATAACAAGCCTCTAAGCACTTGGCATACTGCCAGCTTAGCACAGCTTCATAAGGCTGTGGATTCTAGCGAGAAAGCCTTTGCAAGCTGGAAGCTGGTCTCGGGAAAAGAGCGCCAAAGAATTCTACGCGCCATAGCAGACGGCATAGAAGCTAGAGCCGAAGAAATTGCTATACTAGAAAGCATGGACACCGGGCAACCCATACGCTTTATGAGCAAAGCAGCCCAGCGTGGCGCCGAGAATTTTCGTTTTTTTGCCGATAAGGCCAGCGAGGCTAGCGGCGGCAAATCCATGCCTACAGCCACTCACCTCAACTATTCTGTTCGAGAGCCTATAGGGCCCGTAGTGGCGATAACTCCATGGAATACTCCGTTTATGCTAGCCACATGGAAAATAGCACCTGCCTTAGCTGCTGGTTGCACGGTGCTGCATAAGCCTTCCGAGCTAAGCCCGCTTTCTAGCATTTTGCTTTGCGAAATTATGTTGGAAGCAGGACTGCCGCCTGGTGTCTGTAACCTTATCCACGGCGAAGGGCAAGACATCGGCTCGGCGCTTGTTAGCCATAAAGCCATGCATGCTGTTGCCTTTGTTGGCTCTAGCCATACCGGCAAGAGTATTATGCGCCAAGCCGCCGATAGCCTAAAACATCTGCACTTTGAACTGGGCGGCAAAAACCCGGTTATTGTTTTTCGCGATGCCGATATGCAGCGCGCCCTCGATGCCGTTATCTTCATGATCTTTAGCTTGAACGGCGAACGTTGCACTTCTTCTAGTAGGCTCTTAGTAGAAGCCTCCATCTATGAAGAGTTTATTGAAAAGGTAAGACAGCGAATTGAGCATATTGTTGTGGGGCATCCCCTTGATCCTGCTACCGAGCTGGGGCCACTTATCAGCGTGGAACACTTTAATAAAGTCTGTAGTTATTTCCAAAAAGCCTCGGATGAAAAGGCAGATACGCCTATTGGCGGCAAGGCCCATGCTTTGCATAAAAGCGAGGGCGGAAATTACGTAGAGCCAACGCTCTTCACTCATGCCAACCAAAGCATGGCTATTGCGCGTGAAGAGATTTTCGGCCCTGTGCTAACGGCCATCGCCTTTAAAGATGAAGCTGAAGCCTTGCAGGTAGCCTGTGACGTAGAATACGGGCTTACGGCCTATGTTTGGACTTGTGATATGGGACGTGGCCTGCGAATGGCTAACGGCCTTCGTGCTGGCATGGTCTGGCTGAACTCTGAAAACAAGCGACATCTGCCAGCGCCCTTTGGCGGCATGAAACAAAGCGGACTAGGCCGTGATGGCGGTGATTACAGTTTTGACTTTTACATGGAGACAAAAAACATCTGCCTTGCCCATAATTCGCATAGCATCCCCCAGCTTGGCGTCAAGCAGGATTAGGAAACATGCACAGCGAAACAAAAACAAAACATCCCCCCCGCTTAGCATCAAGCAGGATTAGATAATGCACAGTAAAACACAGCCAAACAAAAAACAAAACATCCCCCAGCTTGGCATCAAGCAAGATTAGAATACATGCACAGCAAAAAACAAAACATCTGCCAGCTTAGCATCAAGCAAGGTTAGATAATGCACAGCGAAACAAAAAGAAAAAAAATTACATGGAAACAAAAAACAGCAACCTTCCTCCAGTAAACCTGCATGCCCCGTTTAACATTCTGCGAGCTAGCCACATAAAACTCTGGGTAAGCAAGCTTGCCGAAAGCAGAAAGTTTTACGAGAACATTTTAGGCTTTCATCTAGAAGAAGCCGATGCAAAAACCTTGTATTTTCGTGGCATGGAAGAGCGAAATATTTCGCTTATTTTAGAACAAAAAGAAGCATCTAGCTGCCAAACTATTGGCTATCGTGTGGCTAGCGAAGAAGATCTTGATAAGGCCTTTGCTTGGTTTACCGAAAAAGGGCTTGTTAAATCGTTTAAAACTGAATCCTCAGCCTTTAGCCGCGGGCGAGTGCTTAAGGTGGCAAGCCCATTGGGATTGCCTATGGAATTTTGTTATTCCATAGAAAAAAAAACTCGGCTCACCCAGAAATATGGTCTCTATAAGGGCGTGCATCCTCTGCGTATAGATCACTTTAATGTTTTTAGTAGCCACGTTCAAAACTCTTTGGAATTCCATAATGACATGGGCTTCCGACTCACCGAATACACCGAAACCGATGAAAACCCTAGTATCTGGGCCGCATGGATGCATCGCAAAGGCGGCGTTCACGATATCGCCTTCACAAACGGCTTGGGTCCTAGGTTGCATCACTTCGCCTATTGGATACCAACGCCGCTTAATATCATACATCTCTGTGATGTCATGGCAACATCGGGATATTTGAAGAACCTTGAGCGTGGTCCTGGCAGACATGGTATTTCCAATGCCTTTTTCCTTTATATTTTAGATCCGGACATGCATCGCATTGAATTTTACTGCAGTGATTATCTTACGGTAGACACCGATACCGAGCCTATTCGCTGGTCGCTTAAAGATGCTAGGCGGCAGACGCTGTGGGGCAGCCCCGCTCCGCGTTCTTGGTTTGAACATGGCAGCAGCTTCACCGGCGTAAGCGTCCTGCCTCCCAAACTTAAGGCTATCCCGCTTATTGCAAATTAACGAAAGTTTATGCTATTTTGGTGGGTGTGGGTAGATTTGAACTACCGACCTTTACATTATCAGTGTAATGCTCTAACCAACTGAGCTACACACCCATCTCTTAAGGATTTTTAAAATACCTTAGAAGCAAAGCCTAAGCCTAAGCCTTAAATATATTTTATTATATTCCTTACTATTTTGCAAATAATCTATGCAGGTAGAAAAAAATCATATCCTTGCTAAAAGCACCTAGCTTCATCAAGCCTAAGCAAAAACAAGGTTAAATTCATAGAAAAAGTTAACTACAACGAAGAGATACTTCTCTTGCTAAAGCTTTTTTCTCACCTAAGATACTAGCATATTCGCCAGTTCTGCTATCGGGAGTGCCGCCTACTATAACACCGTCATCACCTTTTATGCCAAATAAGAAGAGCAATGGCCAGACAAAAATGCCAAACCCAATTGCCAGGCCAACATAGTCTGTATCGTTTTTGCGTAGGCTTTTTTGATAGGCATACAAATCTTCTTCTGTATCTTTAACTATAATAAGTCTTCTTTGTATCGCTTTACAGCTAGTTTCAGTTAAGGGTTTTTTAAACGTTTTGGCTACAATTTTTTTTGGCGACGTAGCGCACGAAGCCAGCAACATGCAAAAGCAAGCTGCTATCAAAAGCAATCGATATATTTGCGCAGAAAGAGAATATTTTTTCATCAGAAACCTCCTGTTTCTTTAGTTTCTTTATTACTACATTTATAGTATTTTATACTATAAATGTAAGGATAGCCATAAAAAATTGCAATAAACAGTTCATGAGCATCAAAGTTTTTTTAGATATTTGAAAAAGCCGTTTAAATGGCTTCTATGATACGATATAATCATGAATGCAGTGGTTACTGTAATCAATATAAATATTATAAATAACAACTAGGCTAGAAGCTTTTACAAAGAAAAATACTCTAAATTATGCAAGAGGAAAACAACTCTCAATTTAATGGCTTACAAGAAAGTAGTGAGCTAAACAGCCTTCGAGAAATTTTTTTTTCTCTTTTAAGTCTAAAAAAAAATATTCAAACTTCGCTAGCAATTTTTTCCGAGACTTCGATGGCGGCACATGACAAAAACAGCACGGTGCCTCTTGAAAAGAAAGCTGAATTTGAAAAAACGCTTACGGCTATTCTTGAAGAATGGAAAACAAGAAGCACCAAACTGGAAAAGGCTTTAGCCATCCAAGAAAATACAGCTCTTAACGAGAAACAACATAAAGAAACTTTCTTAAAAGCCTACGAGGAGTTATCGAAAACCTTCTTTCTCGAAAAAGAGAAAACCCAGCAAGACTTAAGCAATCTTTCGGCAAAACTAATAGAACAAGAGCAAGCTCGGCATACTCAAAAAGTTCAAAAAGATACTGAATACAAAGAAAAGCTTGAATCTCTGCTTGAAAAGCTAAGCAAACTTCGTAGTAGCCCCGCTGAAAGTGAAACTTTAGAAAAACAGCTTTTAGAAAATTGCAAAGCATGGCAAGCACTCTTAGGTTTAGCAGATAAAGCCAGCAGCCCCGAAAATGACAGTAAAAATTCAGCCGAAGAAACTGAGTCTCATACGCTGCCTCATTCAAGCCCTTGGCATGCCCTACAACATGCTCATGCCACTGCCGTTAAAGAACTAGAAGAATATATTAACGAACGAAAAAAACAAGAAGACAGCCTGATAAAAAACCTAACTCTTAGCGAGGAAAATAGAGCCATAGCTTTCTCTAAACTTCAAAAACAATTACAGAAATTCAAAAGCATCGTTCAAAACTACAGCTCTTTGCCCAAAAAGCCTGCTGCAAAAAATCCCGCCGAAGCTAAGCCAAATCCTAATCAACCCAATCAACCCAGCCAGGCCCCATCACAAGAAAAACAGCTTAC
>JAUXHF010000213.1 GCA_030621685.1 Spirochaetota bacterium | reverse complement strand
GAAAAAAGCGAGGATGAAAGAAAAGAAGAGAGGAGAGTATGCCTCGTCTCTTCTTTTTAGGTATTTACTTGGAGCGAGCGTTAAGATGAGCGTGGCTTGAGAAGCAGAGCGAATTAGCTTAGGCTTTGGCTATCTCATTATTTCTTGCGGTGCATCGGCTTTGAAAAAAGCGAGGATGAAACGGAAGAAGAGAGGAAAATATGCCATAAGCCTCCTCTCTTTGTTTTTAAGTATCTACTTGGAGCCAGCGTTAAGATACGTGGCTTGAGAGGGCGAATTAGCCTAGGCTTATGCTTAGGCTTGGCTTTCGCTATCTTATTATTTCTTTGCAGTTTGCAGTGTATTGGCTTTGAAAAAGCGAGGATGAAACAGAAGAAGAGACGAGAATATGGCATATGCCCATGCCTCTCTTCTTGTTTTTAAGTATCTACTTGGAGCGAGCGTTAAGATGAGCGTGGCTTGAGAAGCAGAGCGAATTAGCTTAGGCTTATGCTTATGCTTGGCTTTGGCTATCTTATTATTTCTTTGCAGTTTGCAGTGTATTGGCTTTGAAAAAGCAAGGATGAAACAGAAGAAGAGACGAGAATATGCCTATGCCTCTTCTCCTGTTTTTAAGTAGCTACTTGGAGCGAGCGTTAAGATAAGCTTGCTCGGAAATCTTATGCCAAGGTTTGGTTTGAGAACGAAATTTAATGAATGAATCGTAAACTTCTTTAGAGAGGTCATCCCGCTTACTTTCTTCCAAAAGAACCAGATCACTTACTTCAGCTAGTTTGCGCAAGACACTATCGGGGAATTTCAATACCTGAACATTGTGTTTATTGACAAGTGTATCAAGGGCTTGGTTGTTGCGAGCTGTAAATTCGGAAAGCATGTCCAAATTCGCTGCTTGGGCGGCTATACGAACAATTTTTTGTAAATCGTCAGGAAGGGCATTAAATGCATCTTTGTTGACAATGGATTCCATTGTAGAGCCTGGCTCATGCCAGCCGGGATAGTAGTAGTACTTGGCGATTTTGTAAAAACCGAAGGCAAGGTCGTTATAAGGGCCTACCCATTCGGTAGCATCAATGGCGCCAGTTTCCAAGGCAGTAAAGATTTCTCCTCCGGGAAGAAGAACGGGGGTGCCTTTAAGGCGTTTAAGAACTTCACCGCCTAAGCCGGGAAGACGCATTTTAAGACCTTTAAGGTCATCGACAGAGTCGATTTTCTTATTGAACCATCCGCCCATTTGTACGCCAGTGTTTCCAGCAGCTAGCGGAATAAGATTAAAGGGCTCATAAATACGCTCCCAAAGCTCTAAGCCACCACCGTAGTAAATCCAGCCGTTCATCTCTTGGGCGGTGAGGCCGAAGGGAACAGAAGTGAAAAATTGGGCTGCAGGAGCTTTGCCTTTCCAGTAATAGGCTCCGCCATGCCCCATCTCTGCCGTGCCACGAGAAACGGCATCGAAAGTTTCAAGTGGGCCCACAAGCTCGCCGCCGCCATATACGGTAACGTTTAGCCTTCCGCCACTCATCAAGGTGATGCTTTCTGCTAGATTGTTAGCGCCTGTGCCAAGACCAGGAAAGTCTTTGGGCCATGTGGTCACCATTTTCCACTCAATGGTTTCGACATTCATCATGCTTTGTTCTTCCATCATGCTTTGTTCTTCCATCATGCTTTGTTCTTCCATCGTGCCTTGCTCTTCTTTGCCGCAGCCAAGTAGCATGACGGAGAGTAGCATCAAGATTGATAGAATACCGGGAACTACGAGTTTAAATCGTAGAGGGGTTTGTGTTTTACTCATATTTTTCGCCTCTGAAAAAGTTATGTTTATGTTTAAGGCATGAAATTTCCTTTCCTTAGTTACTTCTGTGCTAGGGGGAATTTCCTTGCTTTTTTACAAGTATACAATGTATGCAGAGAATATATACAGAAAAAAAAAACATATATAAAACATATATCTACCATACAGTATGAGTAATATTAATATTAGCATAATATGCTACTTTAGTAGTATACTACTTTAGTCTTGCTTCATGTTTTATGCTGCATATATTTTATGCAAGAAAATAAAGGGCTGGCGCTTACATATAAGCAACATATTTGGCTTGTATCAAGCAGAATTAAAAAGAAAATAAGATGGCTATGCCTGTAACAAATACAGGCGGGTTTCATTAAAAACAGTTTTGTAAAATAAATTTTAAAAAAATGGATAAAACAAAGAAATATTTCTATGTACTATGCTTGTTGCTTTTCTGCTTAACGCTAAGCGCCCAGCAGGGTACAGAGCCAGAACCAAAAAAAATAAAAAAAAAATTTGAGAGCAGTAAGCCCTTAGAGCTGCCGGTTATAAAAAACCATTTGTACTACGAGCAAGGGGAAAAACTTGTTTTCAAGATTAAGTACTTAGGCCTTACCGGTGGCTTTGCTACCATAACCAGCACTCCGATAGATGATAACACCCTCTTGTTTTCCATAGAGGCGAAAACAGCGAAGTGGATTGAAAGGGTATTTCGCTTGCGACTTTCTTTGATTTCCTATTCGCAAAAATCAAATTATCAAACAGTAAAATATATTGAGGATAAATCTGAAAACAAGCGGTATTACTATAACACGCAGTATTTTTCTCCGGAGGAGAAGGTATACACGTATACAGATAGGAAAAACAACGATAAGGAAAAACGTAAATTTGTTAGCTATGATGAAATTGTTGAAGGGGGCGTAAGCGTGCCGGCAGCATTTTTCTTTATCCGCAGCCAAAAATTAGAAGTGGGGGAAAGCTATCTGCTTCCTTGCATTTTCAAAGATAGTGCCTATGCCGTGCCAGTGAATGTCTTGGAGCGGGATACGATAAATACAAAATTTGGTCGGCAGAAAGTTGTGGCTGTCCAGCCCTTGTTGCGCTTTGATGGTTTGTTAGATGAGCAGAAAGATATGGTTATATATCTTTCTGATGATGAATACCGTATACCCTTTCTTATGGTATCGTATACACCCTATGGGAAAATTTTTGCTTATCTTATCGAGGGCTACCCTGCAAATTTGAATTGAGTTGCTACAGCTAAGAGCTAAGGTTTTCAGGGAAAAGAGGGGCGGTATTTCATGCCGATACTTTGCTGTAAGTATAAGCTAGAGACATGGGAAACGATGCTGATGCTAACTTGGCATAATGGTATTCTCGGAAAGCCATCCAAGCAAGTATCTTGCTTTGAATTTGGGAAAACTTAAAATTTAAAACCGGTGAGAATGCTCCATTCGTTATTGATATAATCGTATTCTCCGCCAAAAAAAAAGCGATTGATAACGAAGGTTACTCCGGCGGTAGCAGTAAAATTTTCTTGAAGCCCTAAAGCTTCTTGGGCAGGTATCGAGTTTAAGTTAATCGGAAACGATATTTCTAATCCGAAACGATTGTTTAGAAATATTTCCACATAGTTATACGAGCCTCGAAATATTTCAGTAAGGTTGAAACTTAGCTGGGTCCCCAGGGTCATGTAAAAACCAAAGCCGCTAATGCTCTCAACAAAAAAAGCAATGGTTTTGCTAGCAGGAAATGAAAAAAAGTTAAACCCAAAATCGTAGAATAAGCCAACTTCGCCAAAGCCGTAAAGACGAAATCCTATAAAATTCCGTATGCTATACACAACATTGTTGCGTAGTGTTAAGGCTAAGGTTAAGGCATAGGCAGGGCTTTTCCCCTGGAAGTTATAGCGAATGCTTTTGCGTTTTTTATAAACAAT
>JAUXHF010000231.1 GCA_030621685.1 Spirochaetota bacterium | reverse complement strand
GCTGGCCCAAGCAAACTCTAATGCACAAAGTGTGCTTAGATTACTTAGCTAAGTAGCTCTTTAGCTTCTTTCTTCTAGGTTTCAAGCTTATATTTTTATATGCATATAGTTAGCCATGTCTAGCTATATGCAAGTTTAGCATGTCTAGCTTATAGCTAGACATGCTCGTAAGAGATGCTGTTTTCTCTAAATTTTTTGGGTTTTTTAGCTTTAGCTAAGTGGCTCCATACTATCAAGTTATAACTCCTATTAATTTAGTTTATTGTTACTAGGCTAGGTTATCGTCCTATAATTCTTTATTTCATAAGCCTTTTAATCTACTTAGGGGCTGAAAACACCTTGTTTCTTAGGCATGTAAAATAGTTCAATATGAATTTTTATAGAAAATATTGGCTGTTCACTTTTGAACCTGTTGTCGTAAGGCTGAATTTAATGCTTCACAGTTGACTTTTCCAGCTATCTTAGTATTATAAAGATAGGAAATTTAATAACTATTCGTTCTAACGAAGAGGAAATTAGCTGGACGTATTGAGGTTTTTGATAACTTAAAAAAATTGAGATGCCGATGCCATGAGAGATGGAGTATGGCTAAGATGAATTTTTTTTGCTTTCTTGAAAAACTTTTGTCTCATTGTTATCTTTATCTTTATCTTATACATATAAAAAACTAGCAAGGCATAAGATGTACTTTGTCCATAGCCTATAAGAACCCTACAGCATGAAAGAGAAAAAAAATAAAAAGAAATTTCTTGAAGATCTAGAGAAAAAACTTCGTCGTAAACCTAAAGATGGCGAGAAAAATGAGCATCAGGGCCTGGGAGCTGGCGGCAAAGATCCTAAAAAGCAGGCAAATGAAAGTGGTCTTAAGTCATGGAATCGGCTTTCTTATATTCTGCTTATCATTCTTATTATCTTTACTTTTTTAGCGTTTAATAACAAGAAAAATGAAAACGATGCCGTTAACGTAGCTTATTCGCAATTTGTGAATGATATCAACAATAGGAGTATTTCTGAAGTGCTTATTGTTGAAAATGAAAACATCATCGAATTCGAGAAAGACGGTATTTTCTATTCAACGAGAATACCGTATGAAGATGCCAACCTGATAGCTCTTTTAATAGAGAACGATGTAGTCTTGAATTCCGAGCTGCGTGAACGTTCGCAAGTTCTCCTTATTTTATTGCAATGGCTTCCTTGGATTGCCCTGATGGTTTTCTTTTGGTTTATTATTTCTCGGCAATTCCGTGGGCGAAATAATGAGGCTTTTAATTTTGGGAAAAGCAAAGCCAAAATGATCAACAATCTTAACGTCAAGGAACGTTTTGACGATGTCAAAGGTTGTGCTGAGGCAATAGAAGAGCTAAAAGATATCGTATCATTCTTGAAAGATCCTAAGAAGTTTTCTAGTCTTGGGGCTGTTACGCCTAAAGGCCTGCTTATTGTTGGCATGCCCGGAACAGGCAAGACTTTGTTAGCCCGCGCTGTTGCTGGCGAGGCGAGTGTGCCATTTTTCCCAATTTCCGGTTCTGACTTTGTGGAAATGTTTGTTGGGGTCGGCGCTTCTCGTGTCCGAGATCTTTTTGATAAGGGCAAGAAAAATTCTCCTTGCATTATTTTTATCGATGAAATTGATGCTGTTGGCCGCGCCAGAGGCGCCGGCTATGGCGGCGGCCACGATGAACGTGAGCAAACCTTAAATCAGCTTTTAGTGGAAATGGATGGTTTTAGTGGCGAAAAAGGCATTGTTCTTATTGCTGCCACAAACAGGCCAGATGTCTTAGATAGGGCCTTGCTTCGCCCTGGCAGATTTGATAGGCAAGTCGTGATTGAAGTGCCTGACCGCAAGGGCCGTGAAGAAATTTTGAAAGTGCATTCAAAGAAAATTCGGCTTAACCCGAAAGCCGATTTGGGATCCATCGCCCGTGCTACGCCCGGTCTCTCGGGAGCCGACTTAGCCAACATCATCAATGAGGCCGCTTTGATTGCTGCTAAAAAACAATCTAAATTGGTTAACAGTGAGCATTTGAGCTTAGCCAAAGACAAGGTTGTTCTTGGTTCGGAGCGCCGTTCTGTTTTTATATCCGATAGCGAAAGACGTAACACCGCCTATCACGAAGCCGGACATGTTTTAGTAAGTTTGCTTACCCCCCATGCTAATGAGCTTGAAAAGGTTACGATAATCCCTCGTGGCAGAGCCTTAGGAATAACTCATTTCTTGCCTGAGGACGGAAAGTTCACTATGAACACGAAGAGCATTAATGCACAGTTACGTGTTCTTTATGGGGGCAGAGCCGCCGAAGAAGTTGTCTTCAAAGAAGCAACAAACGGGGCTGTCAACGATATTGAGCAGGCTACCAAGCTTGCTAAAACTATGGTTTGTGAATGGGGCCTTAGCCGCTTAGGTGCTATTGCTTATACTGAGAAAAAAACTCCGATGTATTTGCCCAGCAGTGAATTTGCTACAGCTCCTAGCATACACTCTGAAGAGCTTATGCGCAAAATTGACCATGAGGTTAAATACATTCTTGATGCTGCTTATAAGGATGCATTAAAAGTTCTTCGTAATAATATTAACAAATTAAAACGTCTTGCTGAAGCCCTCTTAGAGAAAGAGACCATAGATATTACTGAAATTAGGACCATCCTTAAAATGAGTAGTAAAAAAAAACTTAAGCCAAGCTAGCTGATATTCATTCGTATTCTTCCTACCAGCTTAAATTTTTTTTACATTATATTGAGTGTAGCTTTGCAAGGCCTAGCTGTTTCTTTGTATTTTTAAGCCATAGGAATTTATTAAATAGAAAAGAGTGATGTAAGTATGGTGCTTGCTATACTTATAGGCATTCTAAAATTAATTTTAAGGATACTTTTGTTAAAGGTAGAAATTATGAAAATAGCAAGAAGAATTTTTTTTGTTTGCACAGCTTTGCTTGCCGTGCTTGTTACGATGTCGCTTATCATGACTTTTTTAAATCACGAAAAGGTTGCCGCCGATTTTGTAAGCTACGGCTATCCAGGTTACATTGTCTATCCACTAGCGATAGCGAAATTTTTGGCAATCATTGTTATTTTGTCTCGCCGTTTTAAGCTACTTAAAGAATGGGCCTATGCTGGGCTTTTCTACGATTTTATTTTGGCTACAGGTGTTTATATTGACAACGGCTCGCTTGAGATTTTTTTGCCGCTTATAGCTTTAGGCTTGCTTCTCTGCTCCTACATAATGCAAAAAAAATTGCAAACTGCTTAAATCCCTCTTACATGCTAGTAAGTAGCATGGCTAGCTTTTTACCCATGCTACTTATGCTGGTAA
>JAUXHF010000158.1 GCA_030621685.1 Spirochaetota bacterium | reverse complement strand
GACCTTGACCTTGACCTTGACCTTGAGCCTGCTTAAAGCAACACCCCCCGGTTTTAGCTGCTTAAGCCGCCGGCATTTGAGCCCCAGAGTTTATTCAAACGTTTATCTCGACCACAACTGAAACGATAGAATTTATATCGTACCTTATTATATTTATAATAATCTTGGTGGTAGTCTTCTGCGGGATAAAAGTTAGTGAAAGGAATGATTTCTGTTTGGAAGTCGCCTTTTTTGCTAATAGCAGCTATGGCCGAATCTTTCGAATCTAAGGCTAGTTTTTGCTCTTTGCTGTTGTTGAAGAAAATTGCACTGGTATATTGAAAACCTTTATCACAGAACTGCCCGCTGCCATCTAAAGGATCGATGTTGTACCAGAAGATTTCAAGCAGCTTCTCGTAATCTACAACTTTGGGGTCGTAGACAACCTCTATCGCCTCGCGGTGGCTGGTGGCGCCAGAAGCTACTTGCTGATAGCTGGGATTGTCCTCTGTGCCGCCAGCATAGCCAGAAGTCGTTTTAATAATTCCTGCTGTTTTATCGTAGGGCGGCTCCATACACCAAAAACAGCCTCCTGCAAAAACAATTTTCTTATACGAGTTTTCTTCGGTCATCTGTTTTTCCTCAGCATTCACAAACATAATACTCAATACAGCTAGCGCCATAACCAGTAGCATAGCTGAAAGCTTACTTTTATTGCTTGATATTTTCAAGGTTGCTTTTTTTATTTTATTTTTCATGCTCATTTCCATATTCTAAGTTTAGCTTTGCTTAGCAACAAATTGAAGGGCAAGCCCATTGTTACACCAGCGTTGATTGGTAGGCGCAGGCCCATCATTAAACACATGCCCATGATGACCACCGCAGCGAGCACAATGATACTCTTCACGCCTGATAAATAGTTTATAATCCGATTTCGTTTCTACATGCCCCTTGATATGCTCAAAGAAACTAGGCCAGCCCGTGCCGCTATCATATTTCATTTCGGAAGTGAATATTTCTAACTCACATCCGGCGCATACAAATACGCCTTTACGTTTTTCATCATTTAAAATTGAGGTGAAAGGCCTTTCCGTACCCGCCTTCCTAAGAATACGAAATTGTTCCTTGTCAAGCCTCTTCTTCCATTCAGATTCGCTTAACACAAGTTTTTCAATATTGACCCCGTCTAAAGTTTCTAAATTTTCTTTACTCATGAATACATCCTTCGTATTTTTATGTTTTATATTAGTTTCTGCACCTGCGCTCATACCAGCACTTTCGCTCATACCAGCACCTTCGCTCATGCCAGCACCAGCATTTTCGCTCATACCTGCACTTTCGCTCATACCAGCACCTGCATCTTCAGGCATCTTTTTGCCACAGCCCGATAAACCCAATAGCGAAAAACTACCGGCTACGCCATAAGCGCCTATGCCGTAGAGTCCCATTTTTTTAAAAAATATTCTTCTTTCCATAATTTTGTTCTCCAAATTTTTTTGATTCTAATTCTAACTGCTTTTTGCTTGCTCTTTTATAAATTCAATATTTTATAGGTTTTTTTAGATATGGGCTTGTTTAGAGATACATCAAAAGTCAAAAACTATCATGTTTTGGGAAATCCAAGAAAATTATTTATAAGAAGCCGAAATTTCAAATTTAATTTGTTTACAATAATAATTAGCTAGTTAGTATAACTATAATTCATATATTCAAACTACAAAGAAAAAAAACAGCAGCTGCCCTCGCCAAATAAAAAGTAAATAAAAGAATAGTTTACAAAACGCTCGTTTTTCTTTATAATTTCCTATAGATTCAATAATTTTTAGAAAGATATTTAGCTACTTTCTATATATGGAACGCAGGTTAGCAGGAAATCTGTACAAAAAATATTGTAAAAATGATATTAGAAGCCTTAAGCAATAAGATTTCTTTTGCTGAACAAGAAGAAGACATACTTCGTTTTTGGGAAGAAAAGAAAATTTTCCAGAAATCGCTAGACCAGCGAAAACAAAACCAAGCCTACATATTTTATGATGGCCCGCCCTTCGCTACCGGATTGCCACATTACGGACATATTCTAGCTAGCTGTATAAAAGATATCGTTCCAAGATATTACAGCATGCGCGGTTACTACGTGGAAAGACGTTTTGGCTGGGATTGCCATGGGATTCCCGTGGAAATGGAAATTCAAAAATCGCTAAACTTAAAAACAAGCGCCGATATCCAAGCCTTCGGAATAGCAAAATTTAACGAGGCATGTAGCCGTGTTGTCTTACGCTATATTAAAGAATGGCAGCAAACTATTAAACGTATTGGTCGCTGGGTGGATTTTGATAACGATTATCGCAGCATGGATATACGTTTCATGGAAAGCGTTTGGTGGGTGTTTAAACAGCTTTATGAAAAAGGCCTTATTGTTGAAGGGTTTAAAGTAGTGCCTTATTCATCGAAAGCTACCACAATACTCTCGAATTTTGAAGCTAACCTAAACTACCAAGACACGCAAGACCCTTCCATAATCGTTAAATTCCCCATCGTAGGAAAAGAAAAGGAATATTTTCTGGCATGGACAACTACGCCATGGACGCTTCCAGCAAACATGGCCCTTATTGCCTCAGCGAAAATCTCCTACGTCTTGGTCTGCGATAGCCAAAGCCAAGAGAAGTTTTGGTGTGCGAAAAATCGCCTGCCTTGGATTACCCAAGTGCTAGCAAATAATCCAGCCCAGCAAGAAACCCCCCAGAACCTCCAAAACTCCCAAACCCCCCAGAACTCTTTACCTGGAGTAGCCGTAGCTAGCAAAACCCAAGCTAATCAGCGCTACAGCATACTTGAGGAGAAAAAAGGAAGCGAGCTTCAAGGAAAACGTTATCAGCCCCTATTTGGCTACGCAACTAAAACCTTAGCCTTAGCCGACAACACAGAAAACTGCTTCCAAGTTATCCTAGATGATTTTGTCAGCGAAAGCGAGGGTACGGGCATAGTACATTGCGCTCCTGCCTTTGGTGAAGATGATCTTCGTATTGGCATGAACAAAGAAAACAAGCTCCCTGTTTTCGACCCCATTAATAACGATGGAGTATTCAAAGCAGAGGCCAGCTTGGTAGCCGGCCTCCATTTCAAAGCAGCCGACAAGGTCATTATCAAAGATCTTAAAGCCAGGCAGCTTCTTTTTCGGCAAAGCGTCATCAACCATAGCTACCCCTTCTGCTGGCGAACCGATACGCCGCTTATGTATAAGGCCATACAGGCATGGTTTGTCAAGGTAGAGGATTTTCGCGATGACCTCGTAAAAAGCAATAAGAGCGTAACATGGGTTCCTAAGCATATCAAAGAAGGACGTTTTGGCAATTGGCTAAAAGATGCCAAGAATTGGGCAATTAGCCGTAATCGCTACTGGGGTACGCCCCTGCCCTTATGGCGCTGCCAAGAAGATGATAGCATCCTCTGCTTTGGCAGCCTCGCCGAGCTAGAAGCCGCTTGTGGCAAGAAAGTTCCCAACCTCCATAAACAATATGTGGATAAGCTGGTTATCAAAAAAGATGGCAAAACCTATAAGCGAATCCCCGAGATTCTTGATTGTTGGTTTGAATCCGGCTCCATGCCGCTAGCCATGCAGCATTACCCTTTCGAAAACAGTGCAAGTTTAGAGCATAGTTTTCCTGCCGACTTCATCTCTGAAGGCCTGGACCAAACCCGAGGCTGGTTTTACACTTTGCTGGTTATCTCTACGGCCATGTTCAAAAAAAGTTCATTCAAAAACGTTATTGTAAGCGGGCTTGTTTTAGCAGAAGATGGCAAGAAGATGTCTAAGCGCCTAAAAAACTATCCCGACCCCATGGTAGTGCTTGGCAAACACGGAGCCGATGCCCTTAGAGGCTACCTGATATCTTCAAGCCTGCTCAAAGGAGAAAACCTAAACTTCAGTGAGCATGGCTTAGAGCTTATACAAAGACATCTTATGATACCGCTTTGGAATTCTCTTTCATTTCTTTGTACCTATGCCAGCATGGACAAATGGGATAGCAGCATGGCTTATACGCAGGCTGCAAATAAAGAATCCGAAATTCAGCTACGTGCTTTAGATAAATGGATTTTATCTAAAAAAGAAAGTATGGTCGCCAAGGTCAACCAGGCCATGGAATCCTATGAGCTTTACAAAGCTATACAGCCAATTATCGTTTTTACAGATATGCTTACGAATATTTACATCCGCCGCTCTCGAAAACGATTTTGGAAAAACAAAGCCGATGGCGATAAGTTTGCCGCCTACAGTACCTTATTTCAAGTCATGAGAACTATAGCCTTGGTGTTAGCTCCGTTCATGCCGTTTTTAGCAGAGAAAATTTATAGCATGCTTCCAGCCAAGCAAGACAAGCTCTCCGTGCATCTTGAGGATTTTCCTAAAACAAAACCAGAGGCCATCGATAAGGTCTTAGAAGAAGAAGTGGATATCTTAAATACCCTTGTCCGGCTTGGCAGGGCCTCCAGATTGGAGGCCGGCATCAAAGTACGCCAGCCGCTTTCCCAGCTCTTTGTTATCTCCTGCCATGCCAAGGCCGCTCAAATACTTAAGACATATGAAGAGATACTCCTTGATGAACTTAATGTGAAAACAATAAATCTGAGTACCGATGAAACGGCTTTTGTTCGCTACTCGGCTAAAGCCAATTTCAAGGTATTAGGCATTCGCTTCGGAAGCAAGGTCAAAGCCATCAACAAGGCCTTGCTGGAGCTGCGAAATGAAGAAATTGTGGCGTTTTTAAAAGCTGGAGAATTTCAGCTTATCGTAGAAAATGAGACCATCGTCTTAGAAAAAAACGATGTTGACCTGCGGCGAGAAAAGAATGCCAGCTTAAAATTGCAAACCGAAAATGAATTTAGCTGCCAGATAAACCCTCTTTTGGACGAGGCCCTACTAAAAGAGGGCATGGCAAGAGATTTTGTCCATCTTGTTCAGCAAAAACGCAAAGACTTGAATTTGGAATATAACCAGAAAATCCAGCTCTATTTTAACAGCAGTCAGAAAATAATTCATGCCGTAAAAACTATGCAAGCTTATATTTCCACTGAACTCTTAGCCCAGAAAATTGTAGTGCTGGATTCTAGCAGCCATGCCCGCTTTAAAAATACAAAAATGA
>JAUXHF010000155.1 GCA_030621685.1 Spirochaetota bacterium | reverse complement strand
AATAGTTTTTCTCTACACGCCTTTAGCGTAAGGCTTGCTTAAGCCTTACGCTGAAGGCGGTCATAGGATGGTGATGAAAGGGAGAAGGGGGGGTCATGGTGGAAATGACCTATCAAATCATCGCTAGAGACAGCCTAGAACTTAACCTATTGCAGTATTGTTTTTAAAGTAGAGAAATTCCTTATCCATTGAGGCCAATTCTCTAGCATGCAAGCGAAGACGTCCCGACCTAAGGGTTTGTTTACTCTTTTGTGACTGCACCCATTTGTCTGCTGGTTCAAGGGTCGTTAAGGTAATGGACACTCCCTCGCATAGATAATGAGTGGGAATAACTACTTTAGGCTGTAGCATTTTCACAAGAGCATCCCCTTGTTCATAACTAAGAATATGCTGTGAGCCATCAACGGGCAAGGTAAGCACATCAATTTTTCCTAATTGTCTAACAACAGATTCTGGTGGATTATGACGATTATCACCCCACATCAAAATTCTTAGCCCCCCGGTCTCTATAACATACATAGCCATATCCATATGGCCGGGATTATCTGGCGGACAAGGATTAGCGCCGAATTCTTTAATGACATTCGTCCACTTATACCAGCCGGGAGCCACACAGGCATGTTTATCGGCAATGCCTGTTATTTTGATGTCCGAAAATTGATACTCGCCTACCATCCTATCAAGAATCATAGTCGCATCTAGGGCATCAACAGCATCGTGATCAAAATGGGCATGCGTGGAGAGGCAAATATCTACGACTTCTCGCGGAAAATCATGAGGAAACCATAATCCCCAAGCCCCCGAGGGATCATTTCTCCAAGGGTCAACCATCAGTGTAACGCCTCTAGGAGAAGTAATTTTAAAAGCACAATGGCCATAATATTCAAGCTCCACCTCAGCATTCTTTGTTACCGTGCTTAAGCCTCTTTTTTGTTGGTCAATAATTTTATTATTGTTTCCTGGCTGTTTCCACGCTAGCGACTGCGCCCTAGATTCCTTTGAAAGTAGGCTGACAGCAGCTATACCACCAGCTACGGCTCCTGCAGTCGTTGTTTTTAAAAAGTTTCTTCTGCTTAGCTTAGCTTTTTCATCGTTTTTTATTGTAGCATCTTTCAATTTTCCCTACCTCTCTGTATCATTCAACTCTTAGAGTTTTTTTATAAATTTCAATTCACTGAAGAGAAACATCTCGTTTTCAATATTCAGTATACTATATTCTTCAAAACAGATAAAAAATTTATGCTTATCATATTAAAAAAATAATTGAAGGGAAAAAACAAGGCTAGATAAAAAGTACAGGTTTCAAAAAAACTTATTGAAGTTTTTCGTGCATAATTTGACTCAATTTCAAAAAAGCCTCCCTGCGCATTAAGGCTAGGAATTCTATCATAGAAATTAAGTCTATGGCCTTCTCTAATGATGGGAAGAATGTGTATGGTTTTTGTTTTATCTACAAGATAAACCAAAAAAAATTTCCCGCTGGAATATTAAAACCACCAGCACTATAACTTATTAGTTGATAAATTAGTTTTATGGGAAGAAAGCAGAAACTCTTTAGTCTCTTCATCATAGTAAGAACTGGAAATACCAATATAATAATATTGGATGCTTTAGCTTTCTTAGCCTTATTTTACAATAAAGATTTGCTTACATATTGATTGATACAAATTTTGTCTATACTCAATATCTGTTTTTTTAAACTCTTCGTGGGCTTTGAAAGGCAATTTTTTATCTTTTATCATAGTAGTAAAATTTGGGTTATTCTCGTAAGCTAATGGAGTGAGTGACCCCACCAGTAAATTCTCTTTCACATAGTGTTTAAGCTTGTCTTTATATGGTTTATCACCATAAGATTGATTGGTGCCGCTTGGAAGTAATACCAAATCTCCAATTCTATTTCTAAATTCTTCAAACTCATCTTTTTCTTCAAATTCATCTTGGTGTCGCGCATATTTGTTAGCCCAAATATGTTCAATTTCAAATTGCTTTCCATTTGGTCTAAAGTAGCTGTCGTAATCGTTACCGGCACCGGCACATATATCAATATAAGATGAAATTCTTGATAATAGAAATTTAACAAATTTTTTGTTTTGGCCATGCATACGAAATTTGTTCATTCCGTCCCAAGTTTCATTTTTCATAGACTCAAGTTTGGAAGCCAATATGCTTTTAATATCAGATAATGATTTTCCTCGGATTTCTTTAACGAGGGTATACATTATATATACAATGGAACTAGATTCAGACTTTTTATAATTTACAGACCTTTTAACTACAAAAGCTTCAATATATTTTGCCACAACATTCATTTTAGCTTTTATTGTTTCGTCTGAATCTTCTAAGTTTAAGGGTGCAAGTAATAAAGGATATCTTAGCGATGGTGCAATTCCCCGGTCATTGATATAGTAAATATTTTCCGTAGCGGCTTGGAGTGTCTTGGAAGCGTCCTTTATCATCAAGTAAGCTTTTAAATAGAACTTGAAATCTTGATTTATAAATTTATTAAATGTCTGACTATCATTTTCCTTTAGACCAACTTTTTCATAATTTTCTTTTACCCAATTATGAAATCTCGTACCTATTTTTTCAAAATCCTCATTTTGGGTACCTTGTCTGATAGTAAGAGCATATTTAGCTCGAAGCCAACTCTGAATAAATTTATTGTCTTCATTTTTATCATAGGCATGCAGTGTTTGTATTGATTTTTTCCACATTTTATTTGTTTCTTCTCTTTTATCTTTAGAGAATTTGGAAAGAAGAAATCCTTTTAACATTTCTGTTGGAGTTAACTTTAACCCCCTATCATTCATAGTTTCAAATACTGTGTATGCATTTTCATCAGAGTAAGTAACTATTTCTACAAATATAACTTTTTCTGTAACCCAATCAATAAAATGAAGCAGGCTACTTTTAATTTTCTCTGGGAATGATTCATCAATATCAGCATATCTTCTAACCATATTTTTTGTTGATTCATCATCACCATCTGTAGGGCTATATTCTCCATTTTCAAGTAAATTTTGCAGACATTTTTTTCGCTCAGTAACTTGAATATTAAATGATCTTTCTCCGTATTTTTCAGAGAATATCATTGTTTTAATATTTGATTTTTTAGTATCTAACTCTCGTTGTAGATTATTAAGATAAATAAGAAATAATGTTAGCGATGTGAGCCTTTGTTGTCCATCAATAATACTTTTTTTGCCGTCTTTCTTACTAACAATAAATGGGCCCATATAGTAGGTATTGTACTTTGCGACATCAGCTCTACTGTCCTTCGCACTGTATTCATTTAGAAATGCTGTTGTAAGGTCTGTTACAAGTTGTTCAATATGGTCTTGTCCCCAGCTATATTCTCTTTGAAAATAATCAACCGTATATTTTTGTTCCTTGAGTACAGCTTGTATTGTTTTTACCTGTGCGGTTATTTCATTGCTTATTTCTTCCATTATCTTTAACCTCTAATATGAATGAATTGATTTTACAGTAGTTAATTTATTAACGTGTTAACAGTATCTATTATCAAAGCATTTCTTTTATTTGCTTATCAGCAAACATAGCGTAATCTGTTTTTGGAAGAAGTAGTGGAGAGAGAAGCAGAGCTGGGGGTGAAAAATCAAAAAGAGTAATGTGCTGGGGGGTGATGGGGGTATCATACCCCCATCGAAAAAGAAAGCGAGAATGTTTTAGGGGGCTATGCCCTCGAATTCAAAAGCGCCGATGTCGCGGGCATCTGTGGCTGTTAGTTGTATGGCATTTTCTGTGATATTTATTCTATATATTTTTTTGTTATTTTTTAAATTGAGTAGTCATGAAGGCTTATGGGCAGAGTTTCTCCTAAAAGAAGGCTGCTAAGAAGAAGTCCTGTGGCAGGAGCCATGCTTAAACCAAGGCTACCGTGTCCGCTACCTATGCTTAAATTACTAAATTTTTTATGCCGACCTATGCTCGGGATGTCATGGCTATTCATAGGACGCCAGCCTGTCCAAGGTTTAAATTTCAATTTTTCTATATCCATATTTAAACAAGTGCTGGCAGCTTTTTTCAAAGCATTAAGTCGCCCTTCATCTAAATTAAGATTAAAGCCAGAAAGCTCTAAGGTACTGCCAAGACGAAAGCCTGCCCTCCATGGAGTGGCCACCACTTTAGCATCGTAGAGGAAAATGGGACGCTTTGGTTTTTCTGCGAAGTTTCCATAATAACTAAGATTGTAGCCTTTCGCTGGAAGCATCTTCATATTTATACCAAGTGCTTTTATTAGCTTTAGCGTCTTTGCTCCACTAGCAAGAACATACTCATCGGCTGTGTAGCTAGTGTTTTCTGAGCAGAGCTCTTGAATGCGCCCTTGGCTAAAATGAATACTGTTTATTTTATCTTCAATGTACTCAACGTTATTGGCAATGTTGCTTTCTCTTAGTTTCTGCATAAGAGTGGCAGGATTAAGCCAGGCATCGCAGTGATACAAGGCACCGCCTAAAGTATTTGCTTTTAGCAGTGGTTCTTTGAGGAGTAGTTTATCTTTGGAAAGAGCCTCTACGTGAAATCCACGAGTTTGCAGTGCTTTCACCTCGGCATGAATTTGCTTAAGCGTAGCCTTAGAATGACAGGCGTAAAGCAAGCCGTTATCGTTCCATTCAGAGTCGTTTTTTTTAGAGCTAAAAAATTCTTCATAAAGCCCATGGCTTAATTCAAGTAAGGCTTGGCGGGCCGTTATCGCTTTTTTAACCGAGGCGCTTTTGCTGTGTAGGACAAATGAAGCTAACCAAGTAAAAAAATCTAAATTCCACTGGGGTTTTATATAAAGCGGTGCATCTTTTTTCCCCAGCCATTTAAGCCCTTGAAAGCTTGTTTGCCAAGAGTTCATCGGATGGATGTGGCTAGGCGTTACTAGACCACAATTACCATAAGAGGTAGCCGGCATCTTGGAATTTTCATCAATAAGCATTATTTTTCTTTGCTTTTTGGAATTTTTTGCTAAGAAATAGGCTGTAAACTGCCCAATAACTCCAGCGCCAACAATAATTACTTTTTTCATAGCTATTAAGCATAGCACAAGGCACAGCACAAAAATGAGTTTTTTCATATTTTTATGAGTAGTTATTAAAATTTATAAAATAGATTACTTATTAGAGGGATATTAAAGTTTT
>JAUXHF010000200.1 GCA_030621685.1 Spirochaetota bacterium | reverse complement strand
TGCACCTTTTTCAGCAAGCTGCCGTCTTTGATGCTATAGAAAACATGGCCACCTGCGGAAAGCGCGCCGAAGAGAATTTGCTGCTAGCGAGAGCTTAAGGCATGCACCTTTTTCAGCAAGCTGCCGTCTTTGATGCTATAGAAAACATGGCCACCTGCGGAAAGCGCGCCGAAGAGAATTTCATCGGCAAGAGGTTCGGCTATTTCTTTGTCGATGATTCGTTTTAAGGGGCGAGCGCCAAGTTTCTTATCGATGCCACGCAGGGCCAAATATTCAATGGCGGCATTGTCTAAGCTAAGCGTGATTTTTTTCTCGACAAGTTTATGATTGAGTTCTTGCAGGAATTTTTTTATAATACGAAGCGCCATTTCTTTAGAGACAGGCGAGAAGCGGACGATGGCACTCAATCGGTTTCGGAATTCTGGAGAAAAAGCTTTTTCTATTTTCTGCTTAAGCTTAAAGCTGGTATCTTCATTCAAAAATCCGATATTCGCAGCTTCTAGCTCTTCTGCGCCAGCGTTAGAGGTCATAACAATGATGGCATCTTTAAAACTAACGGCCTGGCCACTGCTATCGGTGAGCTTGCCGTAATCCATCACTTGCAAAAAGGCATGCATAACATCGCGGTGGGCTTTTTCTATTTCATCGAGCAGGACTAAGGCATGGGGATGCCGGCGCAGCTGCTCGGTAAGCTGGTTGGTATAATCACCGTAGCCGACGTAGCCCGGAGGCGCGCCGATAATCTTTGAAAGAGAATGGCTTTCACGGTATTCAGACATATCTAAGCGGATGAGTTCTAAGGAGCTGTACTGGGTGATAAGGCGGCACAGCTCGGTTTTGCCAACGCCAGTGGGGCCGGCAAAAAGGAAACTTGCTATAGGTTGCAGGCGGTCGCTGGGGTAGGCTCTAGAGAGTTTTAAGGCTTTTACTACAGCCTCGATGGCCTGCTCTTGTCCGAAGAGGTTTTTTTCTAGATTTTGCTGAAGGTTTTGAAGCAGCGCTTTATCTTTTCTATCTAATTTTTTTATGGGAACACGGGCCATGCGGGCAACTGTTTCCTCAATATGCATTTTCCCCAGATTAGGATAAATTCCGCTGTTTGTTTTTAGTTTGAGCATAGCAGCACTTCTATCAAGAACATCAATGGCGCTATCGGGCAAATGCCGTTCTTTCAAAAATTCTTTGGATAGCTCTACAGCGCTTTTCAAAGCATTTTGCGAAAAACGCATTTTATGAAAACGTTCGTAGCTGGGCTTTAGGCGCTCTAAAATCTCAAGACATTGCTTCGGGCTAGGCTCGCCGATATCAAGTTTCTCGAAGCGGCGATACAGTGCGGGATCTTTTTGGAAATGCTTGCGGTATTCTTGATAGGTGGTCGCGCCAATAAAACGCAGCTTCCCGCTAGCTAAAAGCGGTTTTAATAAGTTAGAGACATCTAGTTGGCCGCTGCCGGTAGCACCGGCGCCGATGATGGTATGGATCTCATCAATAAAAACGATGGCACGTTGTTTTTCTGAAAGTTCTTTAAATACGCCTTTAACACGTTCTTCAAAATCTCCACGGAAACGTGTTCCTGCCAGCAAGGTAGCCACATCAATACGATAAATCTCAAAATTCATGAATAAAGGATGTATTTTTTTCTGGGCAATCGATAAAGCGAGTCCTTCTACTAAAGCTGTTTTGCCAACGCCGGGATCGCCAACAATAATGACATTGCTTTTTTTCCTACGACCTAAAATGCCTAGCATTTCTTGTAATTCGCTTTTTCTGCCAATAAGTGGGTCTATTTCTCCTTGCATGGCTAGCTCGGTGAGGTTGACAGAATATTTTTTCAGTTGTTTTTTTGATGAAGCCTGTTTTTGGGGGAAACCGCCAGGCCCTAATTTTGAAGACTCCGCTTCTTGAAAGCTGCTAATTTTTTTGAGTAGATCGTATTTACTTAAGTTAGATTTTAATAAGATATACACAGCCCACGAATCACGTTCCTCCATAAGTGAGGCTAAGATATTTTCGATGCCGCATTCTTTTTGTTCGCTAGCAAGACATTGTTCAATGGCTCTATCAATGACTCGTTCTAGCATGACCGAGGACTGTGGCGTAAAATCTTTTTCGATTACTTCAAGGACATAAACATTTTGAGAGAGATAGGTTTCAAGTTGTTTTTTCACAGTCTCGACATGTACGCCGCATGCGCGCAAGATGCTCATGCCATGCTCGCTATGGCAAATAGAATACAAGAGATGCTCGCAGAGCACATATTCATGTTTTAGGGCCATGGCTTCACGAAGAGCAATACTTACAGCCAGGCGAACGTTAGCAGTAATCATATATTTTTTTTTATTTATTGTAAGAGTATGGCTTTATTTTGTAAGCTGCTGGGTTATATAGGTATAAGCTGCTTGTTATATAAAGTATAGCCTGTAATGAGGGGTTTAGCTTGTGAAAGGCTTCTTTAAATTTTTTTAGGTGATTTTTGAAAAAGAAATTTTCTAAAGTATAACTAGAGGCTGATTTTTAGCTATTTCTGAATAGTTTTTGCTTGGATATAGACCGAACACAAATTTAGCTGTGTTCCAAAAAAAACATTAGCTTTCTTCCATGGAGAGCCTAAGCGGGTAGTCATTTTTACGTGCTCGTATTAAAGCCTGATCAATTTTTGTTTCAGCTATTTCCTTAGAGTAGATGCCGGCGATTCCGAAGCCTTCCCGATGGACTTTTAGCATAATAGCTTGGGCTTGATCTTGGGTTTTAAGAAAGAGGCTGGTAAGTAATTCAATAACAAACTCCATGGTGGTGAAGTTGTCATTATAAAGAAGTACCTTGAAATTCGGCGGCGGGGAGAGTTCTTCTAGCAGAAGCTGCTCATCTGCGGTATAAGGAGAGCTGCCCGGTAGCTCATGGGATGTATCATCTTCTGCGGAATTCATAGGCTGGCTTCCCGCAAAAATTAAAGTGTATTTCTTTGTAGATGGCATGGGCATTACTTCTTTGTAGATGGCATGGGTAGTTGTAGAAATAGTAATTTTTGGCTATATTTTTTTCTTCTGTTTAAATTATAAGATTATATGCTGAAAATATATTAAAAATATGCTGAAAATAGGCAAGCAAGCAAAGCTAGCGGTAAAAAGCAAAGTTTGTTAGAGAAATTCGGGAAGCCTGCGTAAGAAGCTTTTGGCGGCCTTGGCACGATGAGATATCGCGTTTTTCTGGGCAGCACTTAGCTGGGCCAGGCTAAACCTTTTGTCTTTGAGGTTCTGGGAAGATACAGAAGCTGGGGGAGCGGGGTGTTGGGGCTTCATTTTGATATCAGGGCTAAACATAGAATCGTAACCAAAGCCATGTTCTCCTGTTTCGTGGTCTTTAACTACGCCGTTTAAGTAGCCAGTTTCGGCAAAAACGCTGCTTTCTATAGCGGTTGAGTAGTCTTTTGTAGGGTTTTTTCTGCTGAGGGAAAGAGGCTGCTTGGCTATAGACCTAGGGCTAGGACTAGGACTAGGACTGGGACTTTGGCTATAAAGTAGCATAGTGCAGTGAAAATAGGCGGGAGCATGGCGCAGTGATTTTTGTTTAAGTTCTTGGCATAATTTTTCTCTGTTGCGTTTATCTTGCTGCTCAGGGCTAGGGCTAGCTACTGTAAGATGTTGTTTCTTGTTAGCTGGGCTAGGTTTTTTTAGCTGGGGATGTATCGGCGGATGTGCCTGCTGGGCATAGCGCGCTGAGTGAATGCCTGGGGCTCCATTTAATAGGGGTACGCATAAGCCGCTATCTTCAGCTAGGGTATAAAATAAGGAGCTAGCTTGGGCCAGCTTTTTTGGTTGCAAGTTTTTTTGAATCTCATTTTTTGTAGCGTTTTTAAGAAGGGCCTTGCTAAGGTTATAGGCTGCTTGGCTAAGGTTTGTTTTTAAAAAGCGTAGCAAGAAATCTAGCAAGTTGTTTTTGGCTGAAACAGAATATCCTGCTGTTTTGGC
>JAUXHF010000131.1 GCA_030621685.1 Spirochaetota bacterium | reverse complement strand
AAATCATAATATAAATAAATAAAGACATATGAAAACGCGTGAAAATGCATATATATATGTATACAACAGTTTTTGTTTATATCTTTAAAATTTAAAAACTCTCTTTTTAGAGGAGGAATTCATTTTGAAAAAAAATATATTTATAAGTAGCATACTTATAGCATCTATGTTGCTTTCACCCTTGGCAGCTAAAAGCGTTACAATAGGATACCAAGGGATTTTCAATCCATGGAAAGTTGCTATTGCAAACGGAGACTTCGAGAAAGCTACGGGCTATGATATAGACTGGCGCAAATTTGACTCGGGTTCTAGCGTAATTAACGCGATGGCTTCAGGCGATGTGCAGATTGCTCTTGCCGGATCTTCGCCTATTGCTGCTGGCGTCTCAAGAGGCGTTGGAATTCAGTTATTCTGGATTGGCGAAGACATTGCTGCTGCTGAGGCCCTTGTCGTTCGTAATGGCTCTGGGATTAACTCTCCCCAAGACCTTGTTGGGAAGCGTATAGGCGTGCCTTTTGTTTCGACAACGCATTTTCATTTACTTTTTGCTTTAGAGCAATTTAAGATTAGTCCAAAAAGAGTACGCATCTTGAACATGCAACCTAATGTGATTGCTTCGGCTTGGGAATCTGGTGCTATTGATGCTGCTTTTGTATGGGATCCTGCCTTGGGCAGAATTAAGGAAAGCGGAAAAGTGCTTATTACCTCCGGGCAGTTAAGCTCTTGGGGCAAAGCCACGTTTGATGGTCTTGTTGTAAATACCAAATGGGGCAAGGCCAATAAAAAATTCATGGGAAAATTTGTTAGCACTCTTGCCAAAACAGATGCATCTTATCGAAATAATGCTATGGCATGGAACGCTAACTCAAAAGAAGTTGCTTCTATTGTGAAACTTGTTGGTGGGGATAAAAAAATGGTACCCGGCGTACTTGCCTTATACAAATTTCTTACACTTGAAGAACAAGCTTCATCTGCATGGCTGGGCGATGGGAAAAATGGCGGCGCCGCTCAAGCGCTTAAATTCACCTCAGAATTCCTTAAAAAAGAGAAAAAGATTGATACTATACAATCTGATTATGGCAAATTTGTTAACGTAAGTTATATCGAAGATGCTATAAAAATGTCTCAATAAAATATCTTGTTATTTTCGTTTATATTCTGGGAGAATTTTTTCTTAAAATTTTCTCCCAGAATATTTTCGATAACAAGGCTATATTTAGCGAAAAACATGAAAGTCTATCTTTCTTTAGCGAAAGCATGAAAGTCTATCTTTCTTCTGAAAAATGAAAAGCAGCTATGCCTGAACATAATAATAAGTCAGAAAAAACAGGAAATCTTATGCTATGAAAAAACAGAAAATAGTGGCTAAGAAAGCAGCTGGGCAAGTTAAAACAAAACTTGTGTTAGCCGACGTAAATGTTGTTTTCCCCGGTCATGGCGGCGCCGAGAGTGTTCAGGCGCTTTCTAATATTAACCTTACTTTACAGGGTAATGATTTCACTGTTGTCCTTGGTTCTTCTGGTTGCGGAAAAACAACGCTTCTTAGTTTAATAGCAGGGTTTATAAAACCGAATTCTGGTGAATTGTTTTTTGAGCGAACGCTTGCTGAAACGGATTCTGCGATGCCAAAAAAACAGAAAATAACGGTTGATGGACCTTCGCGAGATCGTGGTGTTGTTTTTCAAGCGGTTGAGGGGCCTTCACGAGATCGTGGTGTTGTCTTTCAAAAACATGCGCTTCTCCCATGGCTTTCGGTGCTTGATAATGTTGAATTTCCTTTGAAACTGCGTTCAGTTTCAAAAAAAGAGCGTTTCCAAGAGGCTCTCAAAAATTTGAAACTTATGGGCCTAGAGGATTTTTTGAATCATAAAGTTTATGAACTCTCTGGTGGCATGCAGCAACGCGTGGGCATTGCCCGGGCGCTTACGGCTGACCCATCCGTGCTTCTTATGGATGAACCCTTAGGGGCGCTAGATGCCCTTACTCGAGAAAATGTGCAACAGATTATCCTTAAAGGTTGGCTGGCTACAGGAAAGATGATTTTCTTTATTACGCATAGCGTGGAAGAAGCTTTGTTTATTGGCACTAGGCTCATCGTGATGTCTCCTCGTCCTGGGCGGATTACCCACGAGTTTCCCTTAGATTTCTCTGAAGAATTTCTTTCTGGAAAAACAGCCCGAGTTGTGAAATCTAGCCCAAGGTTTATTAAGATGCGCGAGAAAATCCTTGATATTATTTATCGTGATGAAGGCCTCATAAAATAAAGGCTATAGATAGAGAAAGGATATTTATATGAATGTTTATGCAAATATTTGTATAGTTTGCAGAGACTTAAGCTTAATTTTGCGGTAGAAATTATGAATTTTATAAGAAAAATAAAATATTTATTTGTAAAAAATCCCAGTGACACTGAAGTATACGGAGTGCCAGGTCAAGGAAAAGCCTTGCTTGTCAGTATATTTTCGGTTATATTTTTTGCTGCCATTTGGATTGTTGTTACGCTGCCTATTTTTCCTAGCGATGTTGAAGGCGAGCTGATACCCTATATAAAACCCCTGTTCCTGCCCTCACCACAGGATGTGTTCGCTAAATTTACATTCATTTGGTCTGAAGAATTTAGTGGAGGTACGTTGCCAACACATATCGGCTGGAGCATGTATCGCGTATTTGGGGCTTTTTTTCTAGCCACCGCTACCGCCGTTCCCCTTGGCATACTTATGGGGATTAACAAGCATGTTCGTGGCTTCCTTGATCCGCCAATAGAATTTTACCGTCCCATTCCTCCCTTAGCCTACCTTCCGTTAATGGTTATTTGGTTTGGCATTGGCGAGCTTTCTAAAATATTGCTTATTTTCCTCGCTATTTTTGCCCCCTTGGTGCTTAACACCAGAGCCGGAGTGCGCTCGGTTGGTATTGAACTTATTCATGCAGCCTATTCTATGGGAGCCACGCGTGCTCAGGTTACTTTTCAGATAATCCTTAAAGGGGCCATGCCAGAAATTCTTACCGGCATGCGCATTGGCATTGGCTTTGGCTGGACAACACTGGTTGCCGCAGAATTGGTGGCAGCTCAAGCAGGCCTTGGCGCCATGATTAAAAGTGCCTCCGATTTTCTAGTTACCGATGTGGTGGTTATGGGTATTGTCGTTATTGGTTTAGTAGCCTATAGTTTCGATCTGCTGATGCGTTACTTTGAAAGAGTTGCTGTTCCTTGGAAGGGAAAATAAGGACGCTCTCGCAGAAAAATAGCGCCCATCCCACAAGGGGTGCATCACAAGGGGCGCATCACAAGCTCCATCAAATAGTGTGCTGTATATTTATATATTCATTCAGTAAGCTAATCTTGTAGAAGATTAGCTGCTTTTCTAAGCCTCTGCGACCTATAATATATATTTTAAAGACTTAGCTAGCTATCTATAGGGCAAGCGTAACTCTTAGCTATATATATAGGGCAAACGTAACTCTTGTATTTTGTAGTTCTTTACAATCATGATACACTATACATGCTTTTTAATACTTGTGAAGCCTTGCAATGGTAATTCTAATGGAATGCTATGCCAAGGCTTAATTATATAATACCTATAATGCTCGTATAGAATGCTTTTGGGGGCGTAGCTCAGTTGGGAGAGCACTAGCCTTGCACGCTAGGGGTCGTGAGTTCAAACCTCATCGCCTCCATTTCTAGCACTTCCTTTAGAATGAAATTTTCTATTTTCCTGAAACATTCGTGTTAAAATGTAAACAAGCATCTAAGAAATACTGAAACACAAAGCAATTATGAACAGAGAAGGTAAGCCAGCCATAAAAGATTTCCTTAAAAATATAAGCCTGCTGAGGCAGCAGGCTTATATAGACGGCAGCTGGGTGCATGCGCTGTCTAAAAAAACGCTCGTGGTGCAAAATCCGGCAGATTCCCAAGATATTGGAACGGTGCCTTCAATGGATGAGCAAGATTGCGAGCTTGCGTTAGCAGCGGCATCAAAGGCTTTTAAGACATGGCGCAGCCAAACGGCTAAGCAAAGACAAAGCCTCTTAAACAAATGGTATCAGCTGGTTATTGAAAACACTGATGATCTTGCTAAAATAATGGTTTTAGAACAAGGAAAACCTTTAGCCGAGGCAAGGGGGGAAGTAGCCTATGCGGCATCGTTTATACAGTGGTTTTCTGAGCAGGGAAAGCGTGTAAACGGCATACTTATTCCGGCGCATCAGCCAAACAAGAAAATTGAAGTAAATCGCGAGCCTGTAGGCGTAGTAGGTATTATCACGCCGTGGAATTTCCCCTTAGCGATGATTACGCGTAAAGCAGCCCCGGCGTTAGCGGCAGGTTGCACGGTGGTTATTAAGCCGGCTCGGCTTACGCCTTACAGTGCCTATGCCTTAGCAGTTTTGGCCGAGCAAGCGGGAATTCCGGCTGGCGTGTTTAATGTGATTACCGGAGACTCTAAGGCTATTGGCAGCTACATGGCCGAAAGCATGGGTTTTGCTAAGATAAGCTTTACGGGCTCTACGCCCATAGGGCGCATTCTTATGGCACAGTCGGCTAAGACCATTAAGCGGCTTTCTTTAGAACTAGGCGGCAATGCGCCCTTTATTGTTTTTGCTGATGTGGACATCGATAAGATTATTGAGGAAGTTATTAAATCTAAATTTCGAAATAGCGGACAAACATGTGTTTGTGCCAATCGTATTTTTGTTGATGATAAAATTTATGATGTTTTCGCAGAGAAACTAAGCCGGAAAGTAAGCCTGATGAAAGTAGGCAATGGTTTTGAAGAAGGCGTGGTGCAAGGCCCTTTAATTAATCAAGCTGCTGTAGAAAAAGTGGAGAGCCATATTGCCGATGCTAAGAAAAAAGGCGCTAGGGTTTTATGTGGCGGAAAGCGTCATAGGCTGGGCGGCGGTTTTTTTGAGCCTACGGTGCTAGCCGATGTTAGCGCCGATACGCTTTTCTTTTCTGAAGAAACCTTTGGGCCGGTGGCTCCGCTTATTCGATTCAAGAGTGAAGAAGAAGCTGTTGATATGGCAAATAACACAGAATTTGGTCTTGCGGCGTATTTTGCTACCCGTGATTTCAAACGAATAGAGCGAGTGAAAAATGCTTTACAAAGCGGGATCATTGGCATTAATGAAGGCATTATTTCTACCGAAATAGCTCCTTTTGGTGGCGTTAAACAATCCGGATTAGGCCGAGAAGGCTCCGAGCTTGGTATTGACGAATACCTTGAATATAAATATTCGCTTCTTTCATATATCTAAGCAGGCAAGCTTCATATATTTAAGTGGGCTAAGCTAAATAAGCATGGTTTTTGTTTTTTCTAAGCGGAAAAACACAATTTATTTGAAACAAAATTATTAAAATTATTAACATTATTACCAGAGGTACTTTGTAATGGAAAATATAGAAAACAGTAAGCCGATAAGGCATCAAATTATACTTTTAGGCATGTTTGCATGGCTCATGCTTGTGCTTAGCTTTCAGCAAGGACATGCCGCAGGACATGTCGCAGCGGGGGTTTTGGACAGCGAGGCCTCGGAGGCTAAATTTACGCTTATAGAGCGTTTGCATAGTTCTGTAGATGGCGTATTCGAAGAATTCAGCGCCGAAGCCAGTTTCGATGAAAACGTTTTAACAAAATTTATGGCAGTAGCCAAAGTTACTTCCATAAATACGGAGAAAAAGAAGCGCGATAAGCATCTGCGTGGTAAGGACTTTTTTGAAGTGAAAGTCTATCCGAACATCACTTTGCGTATGCTATCAATTGATAATGAAAAATCGATCATGAAGGCCATGCTAACCATTAGGCATACTACAAAAGAAATTCCTATTGATTTTATGCTTAGTAAAACTACTGTGGATGGAAAAGATAAGCTTAGGCTCACCTTGAATTTTTCTTTAGATAGGCGAGATTATGGCGTGGGAAGAAGCTTTGCTGCTAAAATTATTTCGCATGAG
>JAUXHF010000306.1 GCA_030621685.1 Spirochaetota bacterium | reverse complement strand
TCGCAGCCAGCCCGGCTTCTGCGGTTTCCTTATAAGAGTCTTTCATATCTAGCGCTGTTTGATGCATAGTAGCAATAACCTGGTCAAGACTGACAATTAAAGTACGAGGGTCACTCATTACAGCTATTTGAGAGGCCGTGATGGCCTTGACAGCGCCCATGGCATTTCGTTCGATACAAGGAACTTGCACCAAGCCGGAAATGGGGTCGCAAGTCAAGCCCAAATGATGCTCCATAGCAATCTCGGCAGAAGCCAAGCTTTTGGAAACATCGTTGCCATTTTGCTGAGTTAAAGCCGCCGCCGCCATGGCCGAAGATACGCCAATTTCTGCTTGACAGCCGCCCATAGCCGCTGAAAGCGTTGCTCCTTTCTTAAACAAACTGCCAATTTCGGCGGCACAGAGAAGGAAGTCTCGCATTTCGCGCTCGCCAGCTTGCTTATTTTCGAAGCAAAGATAATACATCAGCACCGCCGGAATAACGCCGGCAGCCCCGTTTGTAGGCGCGGTAACTATTCTGCCAAAGGCTGCATTCTGCTCGTTCACGGCTAGCGCAAAGGCCGTTAGCCAGCATCCGCTGCTTTTATGATCCGTGTTTTTTAGCTTCCGCATAGCCCCTAAAAAGTCTTTAAGACCCTGCCTTGAGTTTTTTTTGGCAGCTGCCTCCACTAGATTTTGGAGGCTGGCCTTTTCTTTCCCTATCAAGCTACGATACATGTTTCCTGCCCGCCGATAAACTCCCAGCTGCCCAGGCAGTTTTTTTTGTGTCGAAAAAAAACCATTTAATATGCTTTCTATCATAGTCCAAGCTATGTCATTTGCTTTTGAAGTAATTTCAGACTCTTCCATCCAAGAGGCTTCATTCAAAAACACTATTTCACTTATGTTTTTCCGTAGTTTTTTAGCAAAACGGCTAATATCCTCCGCTTTCTCAATAGGATAGGGGAAAATACGCTCCCTAAATTTCGATTGGATGTTTATCACAGGTTCTACTTGTTTTTCTTTGCCTTTGTTAGACGGCTTGTTTTTTGAAGCTAGCTGAGAACGCTTATTTTTTGAAGCTAGCCGCATAAACACTTCTCCGCCGCCAACAGAGTAGTATTTCCGAGTACAGACTACTTCTCCACGGCTGTTTTTCGCCATTATAAGAAGCATGTTAGGATGATAATCCACCTTTGTTTTGTAATCAAAGCGAATGTTTTTTTGCGGGTGGAATTCTAACTTATGTTTCACAAGAAACCGAAAGCCGGCGTTACGCTTGAACCTTGCTAGCTTCGCTTGTAGTTTATCAACAGAAAGAGTGGCTGGGTCTTCGCCTAAAAAACCTAAACATAGCCCTAAGGGAGTTTGATGCCCTAGGCCTGTTTTAGCCAATGAACCTCGTAGCTGTACTTCTAGGCTTTTCGGCCTATCTCCTTCTTTAGCATCAGAGAATTCTTGCTTCAGTAGTTCTATAAAGTGCTTAGCTGCTAGCCAAGGACCTAATGTATGGGAACTAGATGGACCTATACATATTTTAAAAATATCTACAAAACTTTCGCTTGCCATAAATATATACCTTTGAAAATACCTTTGAAATCAACCGAGCATCACTTTCTAAGCCCAACATGGTCTTAGCAGAATGCTGCTTTCCTAAAAAAAGTAATAAAAAATTGAATACTACCGATAAAGAAGTACCTGCAACTACCCTCTGCTTAAGCTAAGCATAACATGACAGGGCAAGACATGGCAAGACATGGCAAGACAATTTAAATAAAAGAAAAATTATAAAAATTGAACTCTCGATTACTTTTTAATATTCTTGATGTCCCTCTTCGTATGAGCGATTTTTTATTATATATGTGTAACAAAAACAAAACACAGCCAAAAGCTAAAGTCTAGCTATAAACAATAAAAATATCTTTCTTGTTCATTATATACCAGCCATGGATAATACACGCTTTTCTTACTATGCACGTACCTC
>JAUXHF010000014.1 GCA_030621685.1 Spirochaetota bacterium | reverse complement strand
GTAGAAAAAATTCTTGAAGAATCATTGAAGTCAAATTCAGAAGATAATGAAAGGCCTCTAAAAACACTAGCTTTCTTGCAAGAGCATGTGGCCAAACTGGAAAGTGATTACTTTTTGAGTTTCTCGGCGCAAGGTATTTTAAAGCATGTCAACGTACTTAGCAAGCTAAGTTTACAAAAACCATTACATGCAGAGGTTTCTCTAAACAAAGATAGCATGTCGCTAGAGGTAGCCGCGCTTGATTGCCTGGGGGCTTTTTCGATAATTTCGGGTGTGGTATCTAGTTTTGGCATCAATATTTTAGAAGGGAAATCTTTTGCCTATGTCAAGGTACAAGCCGATGCAGCCGAGAGAGAAAAAAACTTTTATCGAAGACCTTCGGCCTTAAGCCTTGTAGGAAGAACGCCATTTTTGCAAGCGCAGAGAAACAAGCCTATGAAATCCAAAGGGCTTTCTTTACATGAAAAACAAGATAAGCCGGATATCTTTCTTATGTGTTTAATGAAAGGGCGTTTTAAGAGCAAAAAGTTTGCTAAAAATTTTTCGAGCTTGCTTTTCCAAGAGAAACTTACAACGCTGCTGGGGCTGCAACTCACGAAGAAAGAAAGCCATGTAAGAGAGGCGCTTTTTCTGGCAACCTTGCCGCTTATGAAGAAAAATTCTTCTGCCCAGTTTGTCAAGCATATTCAAATTACTATTGATAATGATTCTCATGTTTTGTACACCATCTTAGACATAAAAAGCGAAGACAGTTTTTTATTTCTTTATCATTTTACGCAATCGCTTTCGGCAAGAAATTTTAACATCGCTAAACTTTGGTTTAGCACTAAGGATTCGGCGATAGAAAACCATTTTTATATTACTGAAAAAAACGGCAGTAAAGTGCAAAACCCGCAGCGCCTGCAAGAAATTAAGACGACTATTTTACTGTTAAAACATTTTTCATATTTCCTTGTTTTTGCGCCCAACCCTCGTTTGGCTTTTGAGCAGTTTGTGAAACTTATACCAACGTTAACAGAGAATGCCGAAAAGACCTTTAATAGGTTTTTTGGCGGCGGCCCTCTGCCTAAGAAACTTGCCAGCTTGCTTGGCACCAGCTCGTATATGTTTGAGGATTTTTTCCATAGCCAATCTATGAACCTTATGAACTACCTTGCCAAAAGCCAGTTTATCGATAAGCCCTACAGCAAAGAAGAATTGCTAAGGCTATCGGGAGAAGCCATGCGGCCAAAAAAAGAGCTAAAAAAAACTGCGATAGATATGACAACGCAGCTTAAGGGGCTTAATCAATTTAAAGACCAGCAACTTTTTCGAATAGATATGCGCTTTCTTGGCGGCAGACAAAAAGTGTTCGAGAAATTCTGTTTAGAACTTAGCTTGCTGGCAGATGTTATTCTTGCAAGAGCCTACAAAATATTAGAAAGAGCTATGCTGAAAAAATATTCATTGGAGAAAGCTCCCGGCCATGTTGCCTTGTTAGCCTTGGGGAAATGGGGCGGCATGGAGATGGGATACTCTTCGGATATAGAAATAATGTTTGTGTATCAACCTTTTTTTTCTGATGAGCCGGCCACCTCCTTCGTTTCTTCAAATGCCCAAGATGATACTGCCCAGCTGCTGGCTGCCCAAAAAACTTTACCAGCTAAGCAGGATAAGGAAGCACAGAGATTGGAAATTCAAAAGGCCCATGATTTTTTTGCTGAAATTGGGCGGAATTTCCCGAAAGCTATCCAGAGTAAGAAAAATGGAATTTTCGAATTAGATTTTAGGCTAAGACCAGATGGCGAGGGTTCGAAAATTGCTGTCTCGTTAAACAGGTTCGCTGAATATTATACGGTAGCCAATAAGCATGTGATGAGCTATGAACGCATGGCGCTTATTCGGCTGCGAGCCATTTATGGAAATAAAAAATTGGTGCGAAAACTCTATCTGCTTAGAGATGATTTTTTGCTTTCACCCAAACCCTTCGATGTCGAGGAAGGGCTACGTTTACGTAAAGCCCAAATTGCTAAAAACTGTGTTAAGGGGAAAATCAATTTGAAATTTTCGCCAGGGGGCCTTGCAGACTTGGAATATTTTGTACAAAAAATGATCATGCTCCATGGCAGAAAAGATAAGTGGATTGTACATCCTAACACTCTAGAAGCCTTAAAAAGACTTCTGGCTATAGGCGTTTTTGATGAGGCGCTATACAAGAAACTGCGTTGGACATATAAGTTTTTTAGAAATATTATTAACGCCTTACGAATCGTTCGCGGAAATGCTTTGGATATGGAAGTTCCCGAGCCGGGAAGTTTTGAATATGAATACTTTCTCCGAAGGCTGCTCTTTTTGAAAATGATAAAGAAACAAGCTGATTTCCTCCCTTGGCTTCGGTATGCTATGGACTTTATTGCTAGCAAGTCTCCGCTTTACGCATAAAAAGTATCAAAATATATACGAAAAGATATATTAAATATGTCTTAGAAACCATGATATAATAAAAGCAAGAAAAACTTGCAGGAATGCTATTATCATGCGATGAAGCAGGAATGCTATTATCATGCGATGAAGCAGGAACGCTATTATCATGCGATGAAGTAGGAATGCTATTATCATGCGATGGAGGTTTGGAAAGAAAACTATGCTATGAAATTTTTCCATGAAACTTACAGCCGTATTTTTTTACGCGTATCTATATTTATTTATAGCTGCTACATTGGCTAACAGCCAGGCAACTGCATGGCTATGAAAACTTTTATGGGGTGGTCTGCTTTAAAATTCTTTTTTTGATATCTTTACTTTTGGGAATATAATAGCTTTACTTCTAACAGAGAACCAAAGATCTTCTTCGTGGAGTGCTGGATTTCTAATGGCGGTTTATGAGTATGCCCACCTTGCTTGTTCAAGAATAAGAGTAAAAGGCAGTCCACTTCACCGTTTATCTAAACATAGCTTTAAAACGACAGCATCACAAGGCTTAGCTGCTGCTCTACTAGCGTTTAACTAAATTTTTCTTGTAAAAAAATAGCGTATAAAGATTAAGGATTAAGGATTTTTTGAAAAGGATCACTCGATATATACCCAATACCCTAACGGTTTTAAGTCTTTTTGCGGGTTTTTTATCGGTACTTTTTTCAATACAGGCATTAAGCGATTTATACCTTGTGTCCTTAAAGAAAACTGTTTACAGCGAGTCCTTGCCAGAAGAGTTTCTAGCGTTAGCTGGTCTTTCTATATTGCTTGCTAGCATTTTGGATTTTCTTGATGGGCTAAGTGCTAGGCTCTTTAATGCCTACTCAAATTTAGGAAAACAGTTAGATTCCTTGGCGGATTTTGTTTCATTTGGATTGGCTCCCGGCGTGTTGTTTTTTACGGTAACGCTTATTGCTGTCGATAGAATTCCAGATACCGGTCTTCCCTACATCCTTGAAGACTCCTTAGCCACCTTGTTTTACGGCAAGCTTTTTTTTTTGAAAGTCCTTGCTTTTATTTTTCCAGTATGCACCTTGTTCAGGCTAGCTAAATTTAACTTAAACACAAAGAAAAAAAATTACTTTGAGGGCTTGCCCTCTACCTATGCCGGAGCGATAATCAGCCTTACGCTTACGTTCAACTTTTACCTTACTCCCTGGGCAAAACTCTTTCAAGGGCTAGGCCTTACTATTCCAGAGGAGATTTTGTTCATGGTCAAGCCGGTGAACTGGATATTCTTTAACTATTTTTTTCTCACGCTCATGTACTTGCTTGTTTCTTTTTTGATGATTTCCCATATCCGTTTTTATCGCCTAGACTTCATTTTAAAAAAATATATGAATAAAAAAATTATCCCGCTCTTTTTAGCTATAGGCATATTAAGTGTGTTGTTTTTTAAATATATTTTTATACTTATTTCTTTTGGCTATATGCTGGTATCACTGGTTTATCATTTTGTATCAAAAAAAAATAAAGAAACGTCTTAAATAGCTAGCCTGAAAATTTTCAAGGAAAAAGATATAGAAATGCAAGCCGAGCAAACTGCTCTCATCAAAATTGCTCGCAGTCTTAGCGGCATGAAAATTTTAGTGCTAGGTGATACCATGTTAGATGCCTATCTTAAAGGAGAGGTTACCAGAATATCACCAGAGGCGCCGGTGCCAGTGCTGCGCTTCCAAGAGAAAAGCCATTTTTTAGGAGGCGCGGCCAATGTCGCCTTTAATTTGAAAAAACTCGGCACAGAGCCTATCTTGTTATCGGTTATCGGAGATGATGAGAGTGCTGCGATGATTGAACAATTCTTGAAAGATCAGGGCATGAGCCGAGCTGGACTCATGCGTTTAAAAGGACGGCGAACAACTGTGAAAACACGAGTAATCTCTGGCGGACACCAGCTTCTGCGTATAGATGATGAAGATGATGCTCCCATAGCCCTAGAGCTGTTAGCTCCTCTTTTTGAGCAGCTGGAAAGCCTTTTGGCTCAAGAGGAAATAGCAGGTGTTCTGCTCTCCGATTACGCTAAAGGGCTTCTTCATAAAGACAGCCTTGCTATCTTTCAAAAACATTTTATGAAGGCTAAACTCTACACGGCCTTAGACCCTGCTGAAAAAAACTTTCATTTGTACCACGATATTTCCTTGATGACGCCCAATAAAAAAGAAGCAAGCAAAGATATCGGCTTGCCGCTTGAAACAAAGCCTGAGATCCTTGCCGCAGGCAGCGCCATCATGCGCAAACATAACTTAAGGCAGCTTCTTATAACGCTGGGCGAAGAGGGTATGGCCATATTCCCCAATGAAAAAGATGCTGCGGAAAAAGATGCTGCGCAAATTATCCCTAGCTTTACGCGCTTTGTTCGCGATGTTAGTGGCGCAGGCGATACGGTTATCAGTGTATGCTTGGCATGTTTATTGCAGAGTAAGAAATTTTATGAGTCAGCGCTAATAGGTAATTTGGCAGCAGGAATTTCAGTCTCGCATTTTGGCACGTTTGCTTGTTCAATAGAAGATATCGTTGAAGAGATAAAAGAAAGATTTTAAGTATCATGTTTTTGCTAAAGTTTAGCGCTTTAAAAACATGATTTTTGATGGAGAAACTATGAGCTTAAATAATAAAAGAATATATCAAGTAGCTGTGTTAGCCGGCGATGGCATTGGCCCTGAAGTTATGAAAGAAGCGCTTCATGTTTTAGAAGCGGTAACAGAAATTTTCGATTTTTCAATTACGTATGAAGAGGCTTTGGTTGGCGGAGCTGCTCTCGATGGCTGTGGCAAAGCTTTGCCGGCAGCTACATTGGATCTTTGCGAAAAGAGTGATGCCATTCTCTTCGGATCGGTAGGTGGGAAGAAATGGGAGAGCTTGCCAGCCGAGGAGCAGCCAGAGCGTGCTGCGCTGCTTCCTCTGCGTAAGCATTTCGATCTCTTTGCCAACCTTAGGCCAGCAAAAACCTATCCGGAGCTACTCTCCTTGTCTCCGCTGCGGCTGGAAATTTTGGGACATGACGGCGGCGTCGGCGGCGGCGGCGGCGGCGGCTTAGACATCCTTTTTGTAAGAGAGCTTACCAGTGGTATTTACTTTGGCGAGCCAAAGGGCAGGCAGGATGATTTTGCTTTCGATACCATGAAGTACCATGTGCCAGAAATTGAGCGTGTTGCTAAATTCGCCTTTGAAGTGGCGAAAACACGAAAGAAAAAACTCTGCTCTGTGGATAAAGCCAATGTGCTGCATGCCATGCTTTTGTGGCGCGAAGTGGTAACAAGAGTATCTAAGGAGTATCCTAGCGTAGAACTAAAGCATCTGTATGTTGATAATGCGGCGATGCAATTGGTATGTAACCCCAGGCAATTCGATGTCATTCTTGCCCCCAATATGTTTGGGGATATTCTTTCAGATGAGGCTTCTATGCTAACGGGCTCGCTTGGCATGTTACCTTCGGCGAGTTTAAATGCTTCGGGCTTTGGGCTGTACGAGCCGGCTGGCGGCACGGCGCCTGATATTGCTGGCAAAAACATAGCTAATCCAATTGCCCAAATCCTCTCGGCGGCCATGATGCTGGAACATAGCTTTCAGCAACTACAAGCAGCCAAGCTCATCTATGCGGCGGTAGCCTCTGTATTGAAGCAGGGCCTTAAGACCTTAGATCTCCTTAATGATCCTTCGGCAGCCAAGAATCAAGCTGCTAGCGTTTCTTGCTCAGAAATTGGCGCTGCCATCGCAGCCTCCTGCAGAAGCTCTGGAAAACTATGAATATAGTTTTCCAGAGCTTCTTATTTTTTGTACCTCCTACAGCTATTAAGCGTAGCGTGGCTTGTTAGAACATCTGGCTTCACCTACTAAGTGAAAAGGGGTGCGCAGGCGGTAAGTTTTCGGCAGGTTTTTTTTTATGCTGATGATAAACTTAAACATATGGGGCTTCTTAGCTAAATTTAGCTGGATTAAAGCAGCTAGAGAAATTAGAGCAGCTAGAGAAGCTAGGCTTCTAAGTTTTTAAAAATATTTTATGTTTAGCCAATTCATACATTCTTCTAGCTCTGATACAAAGCCTGTATCTAGTGCTAAGCGGGACACTCAAAATTTCCAAGATATTCAGTTTCAAGATTGGCTACACAAGGCGGTGTTCCCGGAAGTTTTCTCAAAAACGAAAAAACTGCTACTCATCCCCCCCGATCTTTCACGAAAAAGCTCTCTGGCAGGCTATGTTGTTGCTGAGCTTTTCCGCTGGCAAAAAAACCAAACAAAAGCCCTAAGAGCCGTGAGCGTAGCCTTGCTGCCAGCCATCGGCACGCATAAGCCGATGACTTACCCTGAGCTGCTTTCTCTGTACGGAGAAGGCATAGCTGATACTCGCTTACTTTGCCATGATTACAAACATGGGCTAGTGAAAGCCGGAAGCCTAAAAGAACCCGCTCTAGCAGAGCTTAGTCAAGGCATGATTTCTGATACGGTAGATATTTGGCTAGCAGAAGTTCTGCTAAATGGTGAATTTGATACCATATTCTCGATAGGACAAGTCATGCCCCATGAGATTACAGGCTTCTCAAACTATACTAAAAACATTATGATTGGCCTAGGCGGAAATGATATTATTGGCAAAACTCATATGCTGGGGGCACTCTTAGGCATGAATTCCTTACTCGGAAAAAAGGAAAATCTTGTTCGCTGCTTTATAGATAAGGCTTTCAAAAACTTCATGGCTTCAAAAAGTGTTTTTTTCCTGCATACCGTGCTTTCTCCTCATTTTCCGGATGCGCTGGGAGGCCTAGGCTCTGAAAAAGAACATGCTTATGGGCTTGAAGGGGCTTTTTTCGGCAATGAAGCAAAAGTATTTGATGCAGCCTGTAGACTCTCTGGGCAGAAAAATATTATCGAGCTAGATAGCAAAGTACAAGAAGCCTTTGTTGAATTTCCGGCTACAGGCTTTCGTTCCACATGGCTTTGTAATAAGGCAATATATCGCTTGCAACAAGTTATGCAAAAGGGGGCTACGCTTTATATACTAGCGCCATTTCTGCGGAGCTTAGGTGAAACTGAGGAGATAGATGAGCTTATTCAACGTTATGGTTATGCCTCCGCCAAGAAAGTGCTGGCTATGATGAATGAGCATGCCGATTTGCGAAAAAACCTTGCAGCAGCAGCCCATCTTATTCATGGCGATGTTGCCCAAGCCTTTAAGATTGTATATGCCGTGGATGAAAAAAGAATTAATCCAGCGAAAATTGAAAATGCAGGCTACAAAACAAGCCCTTTTGCAGAGGTTTATGCAAAACTTAGCAAAACTTTTAAGCTTGCCGAGGGCAGCTTAGCTAGCCAGCAAGGCCTTAGTATATGGATACGAAATCCTGCCATCGCTTTTTGGAAAACAAAGAAAAGCTAGGTTTTCATCCTTATTTCCTTGTTAAATTCAGAGTAAATTTATTTTCAAGCAATACTTGCATGTTGCTTAGTACATTTTTTTATAAAAAAACTACATTTTTTTTCTTTTTAATGCTACAGTATTTTAAGTAAAGATTAAATAAACAAAAGTTGTCGTATTTTGAAAATACTTAAAATATCAGTTATTGCTATTTGCTTACCTAGTTATTGTTACCCATTAACTGACCTATGTTTTAAATTTACTTCTTTTTCGATGAAGCAGCAGCATACAGCGGAAGATATTAGCAGCAGCATACAGCGGAATATATTAGCGGCAGCATATATTTGGCATAGGTTTGGAAAACCACTAAAATAAATAGTATTCACTTCAAAAAATCAATTGTAAAGCGTATATTTTTACAGTTTTAAGGTTTAGAATTTCAATTTAACAGAGAGTCTGTTATGTATCATGATGGACAACTAAGTTTAGAAGACTTTGAAGGGTATCAAGATTCGAAAAGCAGCTTAAAGGCGATAGAATCTGGAGATTTACAGGCGGCTTATACGTATTTAGAAAAATTGGCTGAGCAGAGTGTTGATGAAGAGAGATTTTTTGACTCGATGAAAGCCGTAAAGTTTTGGATGATGAGATTAGATACAATAGCCCATACGCCCATGGGCATGCAGCGTGCTGGGCTTCTTGAAAGCGAATGGAGTAGGTTTGAAGACTTTTTGCTGCGTTACTCCATTCATGCGCCCGAGGTTGTATCGGCCTTGCGGAAGTTTTTCTTTCTGCGAATTATCGATTGTTACAGTTTTGCCTTAGAGAAACAAAATTATAAAAATATTGAACGCTTATTGAGCTTAGTGCAGGAACTTCTGTTCATGGGAGAGGCGGAAAATGCCTTGAAAACCTTGCATTTTGCTAAAAAGCTATCGCCAAAAGAAATTTTTATAGACCTGCTTATGGCCGATACTTTGGCTTTATTGAAAAAGCCACTTGAAGCCTCGCGTATGTTTAAGAAAACATTTCTGCTCTCGTCTAAGGAGGGCATGGCCGAAATACGCTGTGCTGAAATTTGTAGACTGCAATACTTCTTATATGCTTTAGGCTTTAGAGGCGATGAAATACTCACTTGGCTACCGCTGTATGCCCTCGTTTACAACCTTTTTCCTGTGGAAAGTAGTGATGACAGCTTTTCCTTAGCTTCCTGTTTTTCGCTTATTCAAGAACGTAAAGAAGCTTTTCAGCGCTACCAGCAGAGTTCTCCTGATACCCTAGCAAAGTTGCTCTACGCCATATTTTATTGTTTAGATATGATAGAATATCACTTTCAAAAGAAAAAACAGGCAAGCCCTGATTTCTTACAGCAACAAGACACAACATTAAAAAAACATGAGATGGAATTGAAAAAAAAGGCTAGGGGCTTGCTAGAAAACATAGAGCAATTAAGCTCTTTTTTTTATTCATCTGCTCGGCAGCGTTATGAAAGCTTCACTTAAAAATTTAGAAACCGATTTAGAACAGCTAAAAATATTAAGCTCTAAGGTAGCCGATTTGCAAATTCGTGACCTTCGAGAAATGAACGCCAGAGCGGCTGAAATTTTAGCAGACGACAGCCAAGATGAAGCGATAGGCATGCTTAAGGCTTTCGGCGAAAATAATAAAATTTCCTTGCCCGTTGTGCATTATTTTTTGAGCATACTAGCTTATGCTCAAGGGCAGTCCGATGATCTGAATTTTGGCCTCTTCCTGCAATACCTTGCTAACAATGGAAAAACAAAACTTATCCATGCTGTATGCGAGATGTTCTTAGAGAAATTTGAATCGATATTGGCGCTTACTACGCTGATAAGTTATTATGAAAAAAATGGAGAAAACGAAAAGGTTATAGCGCTGCTTAAACGTTTCATTCCGCGCAACCGCAAAGATGTGGCCATCCCTAAGAAAATAGCTAGGCTCTTAGAAAAAACAAATATTACCGAGGCCACTACCTATTATGAAATAGCCCTGATAAGAAGTTTTGAAATAAGCGATTTTGGCGAGGCTGCCGATTGCTGGAAACGACTGATTCTGCTTACTCCCAAAGATGTGGATTTCCACCTAAGCTGGCTGAAGCGCCTTGTTAGCCATGTGCTTCCCGAGCAGAAACACAGCATGTTCTCTATGCTTATTAAGAATCAAGAACATTCTATGGCTGGCAGAAAAGCAATTGTAAAAATAATAAAGGCTTGTTTGCGTAGCGATGTCATCCCTTTTTCTCAGCTCTTCTTGCTGCTTAAAGCCTATAGAGAAATCTATGAAGAACATGTGTACCTCAATGACTTCTTAAGCCTTTCGGGCTTATTGAAAATGGTGAAGAACCCGAAAAAGTCACAAACAGCCCAAGTGATACTCTCGCAAATTCATGTTTTCGAAAAATATATCTGCTTTGAAAAAGGGAAATTTGTGAGGCATCAAAGTTTCGGGCTGGGCATGATTCAAGAATTCATGCGCAAAGAAAAAACAGCCTTGCCCAGCGTAGCTACCGAGGCTAAACTCGTTGTCGACTTTCAAGAAAAGAAAAACCATCACATGTCCTTAAGCATTGCTTTTAACTCCTTAGAGCTTTGTTATGAAAAACATCTTTTAGCGCTAAAGGCCTTTCATCCAGAAAAGCTAGCAGAGTTGCTGGCGGGCGATGAAAGCGATTTTCTTAGACATACCCTGCTCACCATCGGGCATTTGGCTACGCAAAAAGAAATTCATGATCTGCTTGTGCCGAAAATAGCTGACGAAGAATCTTGGAGTAAGCTTTGGAAGTCTATGAAAACTCTTTTTAATTTGGCTAATGAGTTTGAGTATGATGGGAAAACGTATGGGCTTGTAGAAAAAGGCTTTGACTTACATACGCGCACCATAGACTCTTTGAAAAAAACCACCAAGAGCGAAGAGAAGATTCGCATTATTGAATCTTACTTCATTCAAATATCAACGCTAGACCCGCAAGTGCTGCGTCACATGCAAAAAGATATAGAGGCTCTTATGCAAGAACAAAGCAAATATGCTATGCTCTTGCTAGTGTTTAAACAACATATTTCTATCATTCAAGGCAAGCCTGATTCAGAGCTTATTCTTAAAACATTTAAACAATTATACTCTGTAGAAAACCTTGCTGATGCCTATCAATTTTGCAATTTCCAACAATTTCGGCACATGCTCTTGCTGAATATGGAGGCATGTTTTGAAAAAAAAGATTTTGCTAAGGAGATAGAAGCTCTCTTTCTCACGAAGGCCCCAGTGAATATAGAGTATGTCTTTCACTTCTTAGACAAGCGTAATCATCAAGGGATTATGATGAATATCTTTTTGCGTGTTGCCGAGAACTACTTGGAGAATATCGAGGGCTTCTTTGTGGCGGGTCGGCATTTGCTGCTGGCTAATGTGCTGAAAAAAAACGAACTACGCGGCGAGCTTTTTTTCAAACTGGTTAAGCTCTTAGCCGAGCTAAACAGGCTCATCAGTATTTCTAAAGATATTTCAGATTCGAAGCGGCTTTTTTATTCAATCAATAGCTTGCTCTTTGATGAGCGCTTCCTCATTGATTTTCTTAACTCTTCGAATCCTGCCACCATGAAATATAAAGAAGCTATTTTCCAAGAGCTCGAAAAGCAAGCTTTTTTAAATGAAGATTTTAAGGTTGAAATTAGGGCGCTTCACGAAAAACATCGCAGGGATTAACGGGCTTCTTTATTTTCTTAGCCTGTGTTTTGCATACTTTTCATGGATGTTCTTACTCTTGAAGATATCGTGCTTTTTCTTCATATTGGAATTCACCAGCATGAAAAAGTACGGAAGCAGAAAGTTGTTATAACTATAAAGCTATCTTGGCTTCCCCAGCTAACGAAGAAAGCCGTCTTAAACCCTAGCCTTGAAGCAACGCTAGATTATGAAAGTTTCTACGCTAGGCTTAAAACCTTAGCCGAACAAGAACACCTTTTGCTGCTAGAAAGCTTAGCCGAAAAATTGAGCCAGCTATGTTTGTCGTATCAGCAAGTGGAGAAAACAGAAATCTCTGTAAGCAAAGAAAATGTTCTGCCTTACTTGGGCAGAAGCACTTTCACTTTGTTTCGAAGCCAAGCATGGCGCGCTAGGCGCTAGGTACTTTTAGAGCAGGCCTATTTCAATGATATGGCTTAAGAAATCTGTAGGTTTTTTTTGAAAGGATTTTGTAAGCAAGGCTTGGGTGTAGAGAACGGTGGCTGCTGTTAAGGCGGGAAGGGTGTTTACCTCAATGGGATAGAGAGTATCTTGTTTTTGGTTATAGAAAAGATCGATGCGTGCATAATGGCGAAGGTTTAGGCTTTTAGCTAGTTTTTCGACTCGTTTTTGAATAGAAAGAATTTGTTGTACTGAAAATTCTTTAGGCGGTGTTACATTGGTGCCCATGCCTTTATGGAATTTTTCATCTAAAGAGAGAACTCTATCTGATGCCAGCACTTTTGAAGGGAGCAAGGCAGAAAGCTTGCCCTTTTTTTCGACTATGCCTAAGGTAAGCTCAAATGTATCGGCGCCGCCGATAAACTCTTCAAAGACGAAGCAATTTTCTTGCTTGGCGGGCAAGTGCATAGGCATCTCCAACCAGCGCTCGCCTTCTTCAATATTGCTGGTCGGCGAAAAAAGAGAGTAGGGTATTCGTTGCAGGCCTGCTAAGGCCGAAAGTGTATATAGGCTCAAGCTAAAAAGCTCGCTCGCTTCGCTTACCTGCCGGCTTGTATGAGAAGGCTCAGGAATATCTTTGAAAATCCATACCCCTACAGAGCTTCCATCTCTTCTGGGTTTTATGACAACTCCCTTAGGGCTGTCAAGCTGGCTTTTTATAGCCTGAAAAAAATGTCGGCTGGCATGCTGAAATTCCTGTAAAAGCTTAGGCTCTTGGCGGCAGAAGGCATCAAAGCTTACTCTGATGGTGTTTTTTAACCGAGTTAGATTTCTTTGATTGATGCCATAGCTTATTATTTTTTTCTCTATTTCTTTTAAAGAGAGGCTGAGCGAGCGAATGCCCTGCATCCCGTGTATCTTGGCTTTGGCAAAAGATTGTTGCGCTAGGAATTTGTCGTTTAACATCCGTGAGGTTTTGGCATCCGATCCGTTATAGGGCAGGGAAAGATTCTCAAGTTTTTTTTGCAAATCTCCGTTCTCTCCGATTCCGCCATGCAAGGCTATGAAAAGAAAATCCAGAGTATAACTTTTGCCATGGGGAATGCTTATTTCTCGCAGTTTTCGGAAGGGAATGATGTAAGGCTGGAAGATCTCTTCTGGAGAGCTATTTGCCTCTGAGCCTAGAAATGAAGGGTTTCTTTCGCTATAGAAATGTTTAATATACAAGCGTATTTTCTTAAGCCGCTCTGGTTTATACAAGAAATCTTCTATCTCCTCACTGGTATGCAGGAAGCTTAAGATTCGAGGGATATGCCAGATTTGTTTCTTGGTATCCATAAAGAGAGCTAAGAGCTTATATTTATCTTGATTCTGCAATTTTTCAAGGACGTTAAACCAGCTCATTCTAGAAACTTGACGTTCGGCGCTTTCGCCGCCGCCTAACACAGCTATGGTTTTTATTGAAGGCTTTGCTGCTTGTTTACTAACATTTTTGCTATCTTTGTTTTGAAGCTGGTGTGTATTGAATTCTAGAGTTTTGATAGGCAGAGTTTTTTGTTTGCCCGGCTTAGATTCCTTAGCCCAAGCCAGCGAAAGTAGATGCAGAGAAAGCTGCCAGGCATGTAATCCTAATACTATACTCTGTTGGAAAATAAGGCCATCTTGACCGTAGCCGGGAATGCCGTTAATTTCGTTCCAGATTATTTCGCCATTTGGCCTAAGAAAACCGTCTAGCCTAGCCCAATCTTCCAGTTTGAAATTCCGAAAAAGCTGCTCGGCTTGCCTAGAAATTTCACGCAGTTTCTTTAAAGGAAAATCTGCTGGCGTAGTGTGGCGAACGCCGCTTTCTGGCATATATTTTTTTTGCCGAGAGTAAATAAGCTCTTTCTCGCCTTGTTTTTTCTGGAGTTTAATCTCTGTAGCAGGAAAGGCTAAGGCCTTTCCTTTTGAATCCTCTGTAAGAATGATAGAAAATTCTTTGCCCTGTATATATTCCTCTATTAAAGCAGAGCTTGAGTACCTAAAGCATTTGTGCATGGCAGCATCAAATTCTGGGAAAGCCTTTGTGTTAAGTAAGCTAACCCCATCGGATGAGCCGCCGGTATTGGGCTTTACAATTATTTTTTTTTTACCAGATAGACAAAGTTTCGTGGTGGCTTGCTTGAAAATTTCTTTCTTAAAAGCAAGGTTTTTTTGTTGCCAAAGTTTTTTATCTACCAGCAGCTCTTTTGCTACTAAGAAGCCGGCTTGCCTCATTGATTGCTTTGTTTTATGCTTGTTGAAAGTAAGGGCTAAGGCTGTTTTGCCAGAGCCTAAAATGCTTTTTCGTCCCGCTTTTCTTATAAGATGGCTTAGCTGGCCATCTTCACCAAAGCTTCCATGGATAAGCGGTATGAAAATGTCTATTGTGTTAAAGAGTTTTTCAATGGCCTTGAAAGTAAGCTTGCTCGTAAGGCTAGCCTCAAAATCCTCAATGGTATTAGAGTAAATGAAGGTAGGCGAAAGCCTATAGAAGGCCTGTGTTTTAGAAATAAAAATTAAATGAATATGACGTTCTTGAAAAAAGTAGCGGATGGAATCAAAGAAGTTACGCGCTGTATCTAAGGAGATATTCCGCTCATTTGATGGCCCGCCAAAAAAAATAGCGAGCTGTAATTGTTTGGGATTAGCTGACATGCTTAGTCGGCTGCAAGAGAGTTTTTCTGCGTAGGAAAGGGCGTTTTCAAGTAGTAGAATTATACTATATTTTTTAGAACGCTTACTTGGTCTTGCTGATTATTTTGCCTGGCCCATTTATCTTGCTAGGCCAGCTTTAAAAGAGAAGCTGCTATGTTTTTACTAAGACTAAAGTTTATTTTCAAAGAGTGTTATGTTTCTGTAAAAATATTTTATCATTGACATGTTCTGCTATATTGTCTTTTAAAGCATTTTCTAAGAAAAAAAGAGTAGTTTTCGTATTTTTTAGAAATATTTTAACAGAAAATTTATGAAAAAACATGGAAATTCTGGTTTTCCCTGTTTAAAA
>JAUXHF010000154.1 GCA_030621685.1 Spirochaetota bacterium | reverse complement strand
GACCCTGTTTTAGCGAAACGGCTTGAAGAAGTTGGCGCGGCGGCTGTCATGCCGCTTGGCTCGCCCATTGGCACAAACCGCGGGCTTAAAACCATCGATCAGCTACGCATCATTATTGATGAGGCCAGCGTGCCTGTGGTCATAGATGCTGGCATTGGTGCTCCCTCGCATGCCGCCTTAGCTATGGAATGCGGCGCCGATGCCGTTTTAGTCAACACGGCTATTGCTACTGCTCATTTCCCCGTCTTATCAGCTGCGGCCTTCAGGCTAGCTGTCTTAGCTGGCAGAAAGGCTTTTTTATCGAAACTTGCCAGCCCCAGTACGAGCGCCTCGGCTTCATCGCCGCTCACCGGATTCTTAAATAGCCAAAGTTAATTAGAAAAGCAGGGAAAACGCAGTTATTTGGATATTGATGAAATCCTATCCAATGCTATTTGTTCTTATTCGTATTTTTTATTTTATTCTTATTCTATACCTTCTTTATATAGCTTTCTTTAAATTGTGGATGATCAAAAAAAACGCGAACTAAAAAAAATTCTTAAAGGGGCTGGCGAGCTAGCTATTTATATGCATATTAATCCTGACCCCGATTCTATGGCTTCGGCCTTGATTTTGCAGCGGATTGCCAGTTTTTTTTCCCTACGCTCTACTATTTTGATAAGCGGAAAACTGGGACGGAGAGAAAATCAGCTTATGGCGAAATCTTTAGGCATACCCTTAGTAGATCATTCAAAGTTCAGCTTATCCCAGCATGGAATTCGTGCCTTAGTGGATTGCCAGCCGCATATGACGAATAATCCCTTTAAAGAAAATGAACATGTGCATGTTGTTATTGACCATCATGTTCATAGGCAAGTAACCCCTCCTCCTAAGCCCAGCTTGACGTCTTCAAAAGCATCTAAGGCCATGCAAGAAAATATAACAGAGCAAAAAAGCTTTTGGTGTTTAGAGCCGAAGGCTGCCACCACGGCCTCTATTCTTATGGACTTCCTGCTTAGTTTAACTTCAAAAAAAACAGTAGCAACAGTAATTCATGAAAACATAGCCACCGCCTATGCCTATTCTTTACTAGCCGAAACTCATTATCTTACTCGGGAATATGCGGATAGCGATATAGAGCTCTACAAAAAAATTACGCCTTATATAAATTTTAAGAAGCTGGCTTATATTCGTAACGTAAAACGCTCGAAGGACTATTACTCTATGCTTAAAAAAGGGTTACGTTCCTATAAGATTCAAAAGAAAGTTCTTTATTGTGCCTTAGGGCAGCAGAATTCTGCCCATCTGCTACACTTAGTAGCTGAAAACTTTGCCTGCATGGAAGGCGTAGAGGCTGCTGTGGTATCCATGAAAAAAAGCGGAGAAATGGGAAGAATTTCGCTACGTGCCCAAAAAAGCTCTGCCAATCTTGGCATTAAACTGCGAAAGGCCCTAGCCCCCCTTGGCAGTGGCGGCGGGCATTTCACTGCCGCTGCCGGGGTTTTTCATCAAAATGTTTCAGAAAAAAAAGTTCTAGCTGCTGTAGTCGCCGCCTTAGTAAGAAAGTAATTTTTAGAAAAAAAAAGCTCTAGCTGCGGCAGCGCCGCAGTCGCCATCTTCGCAGAAAATCAGAATTCAGAAAAAAAACTCTAGCTGCGGCAGCGCCGTAGTCGCCATCTTAGCAGAAAATCAGGCTTCAGAAAAAAAAGTTCTAGCTGTGGCAGCGCCGCAGTCGCCATCTTCGCAGAAAATCAGGATTCAGAAAAAAAACTCTAGCTGCCGCAGTCGCCGCAATGCCGTAGTCGCTGTCTTAGTAAGAAAATAAGCTTGTTACAGATCTACGTTTCTATGCCTTTTAGAGCAATATCGCTGCGATACTGCATTCCTTCAAACTGAATTTTTTTCACATCAGCATATACGCGCTCTCTGGCTTCCTGCAAATTAGCCCCCTTAGCAGTAAGACTCAAAACCCGGCCGCCACTACTAACAAACTTAGCCTCTTTGTTTAGCCCCGTAGCCGCATGAAAGACCTCTGAGTCTTGCACGTTTTCCACACCCAAGATAACCCTATTGGTTATAGGGTTTAAAGGATAGCCCTGACTGGCCAGCACTACCGTTACCGCAGCCAAAGAGCTGCTGTTTTCTTTAGCAAGATTAGGTTTTAAGGCTAGCGATGCTAGCTCTCCCCGCGTCGCCAAAAGCATGCATTCAAATAAATCTTCTTCAAAAAGCGGAAGCACGCATTGAGTTTCCGGATCGCCAAACCTTACATTAAATTCTAATACTTTATAGCCCCCCGATGTTTTCATAAACCCAGCATAAAGCAGGCCACAAAGTGTTAGTCCCATTTTTTGCATCTCTGAAATTACGGGCATCAGAACATTTTTTTCCAGATGCACAAGGTCCTCATCGCTAAGAAACGCTACTGGCGTATACACGCCCATGCCACCGGTGTTGGGGCCACGGTCATCATCCAATAAGCGCTTATGGTCTTCTGATGCTGGCAAGAGCTTAAGGCATGTGCCATCGGTTAACGCCATCACCGATACTTCTCTTCCCTCAAGAAATTCTTCTACGAGAACAGTTTGGCCAGCCTTGCCAAATCGTTTTTCTTTATAATAAACCTGTAAAGCCGCCTCGGCCTCGCTGGGCGTATGGGCAAGAATGACACCCTTGCCGGCGCATAGCCCATCGGCTTTCAGCACCAGTGGGTAGCCGTAGCTGTAGCTGAATTCTCCGATGCATTTCATGCCTTCCTCAAAACTATTAATTTCCTTGTACTTTGCCGTAGGAATCCCAATTTTTTTCATCAGTTTTTTGGCAAACAGTTTTGAGGATTCTAGCTGCGTAGCCGCTTGGCTATGCCCGAAAACAGGAATTCCTGCTTGCCTAAAGGCATCGGCCATGCCAAGGCTTAAATAATCCTCGGGACCTATTACCACAAGTTTAATGTCTTCTGCCTTTGCCCATGTTGTAAGCTCTGCGAATGGCGGTGACATGCTAAAACTGTTAAACAAGCCCTTCCTTTGTATTTTACCAGAGCCAGCTGTTTCAGGAATGCCAGCATTGCCAGGGCATACAAAAACGCGGCTTACCCGCCGGCTCTCTGCTAATTTTTTTGCTAAGGCATGCTCACGGCCGCCGCTTCCCAAAACTAAGACTTTCATACTATTTTTACGTTTTTATGTTTTTAATAATAGATATTCAGCTATATTTTATGCCACGATTTACACCACGAAAAATCATGAAAATTATAGGATTATTTTCAACATAAACATGCTATACAGTATTATTATACAGTATTATTATATAGTGCTATGAATATCTCTTTTAATAGTTATGGCTAGCACTACTTATTAGAAAGATAAGACATGAAACATAGCAAATATAACACAGGAAATACTAGAAAAGTATTGGGTCTTATGAGGAAAGTCCTATGTTAAGCCAAGCTCGCTACAAACAAAAGCCCGTAGCAGAATATTGGGATATCATAGGCGATATACACGGCGAAGCCATAAAGCTAGAGGCTCTCTTGCTGAAAATGGGATATGAAAATACTGCTGATGAAAAGCATCCCATATACCGCCACCCCAAGCGGCGGGCTTGTTTCTTAGGAGATTATATTGACCGTGGCGACCACATATTGCGTACGCTAACTATTGTAAAAAACATGTGCGATGAGGCCGGAGCAAAGGCTATACTCGGAAATCATGAATTTAACTACCTAGCCTTTCATGCTACCCAGAAGAACATCGTTTCAAATTCAAAGAAGCCCCTAACGATGCCTGTCACGAAAAACACAGAACAAAATTATATAAGGCCGCATACTCCTAAAAATTCTTTTGAAATAAAAAAAACAGTAGCCGAATTCGAAGCCCTAAACCTAAACCTTGCTCAAAAAGACACAAGAAAAACCTTTGAAGATTGGTTTTACTCACTACCCTTCTATTTAGAGTTAGATGCCTTTCGCCTTGTTCATGCTTGCTGGCATAAAGATTCATTAGCTATCTTACAAAACTCAAGCTACCTTAAAAACAAGGCCGGGCGGATTTCTCCAGAGTTCTTAAGCTGCTTGCATGTTTTGCCTAAAGAAAAATCTGCCTTAGAAAAAATTATAAAGGGACCTAGTTTCAGCTTACCTGATGAACTAAGCTTTCAAGATAATCAAAAAATAACACGAAAAAATATCCGCACGAAATGGTGGGAAAACCCACTTGCCATCCTTGAGTATACTTCTAGCACTGTAGGCTGGAAACAGGGGGCTTCTCAAGCCATGCCAAGTTTAGACAACATTTTAAAAGATTACTTCTTTCTTCCCCAAAAAGAGAAAGATCTCTTTATATCTAAATTTAAAAAAACCCTCTCTCCCGAGCTTTTCTTTAGTATAAAACACAAATTTCATGGCTATGATTCATCGGAAAAGCCATTGTTCATTGGCCATTACTGGCTACGCTTAGAAGATGATCCTAGTTTGCTTAAGAACAACCTTGCCTGCCTAGATTATTCTGCAGCTCATGCTCATGGCGGGCATCTATGTGCCTATCGTTATTCAGGAGAAAAAACCCTAGACATTAAAAACTTTGTATGGGTGTAGGCAAAGCTAAACGCTCAAAATAAAAACAATGCTTTCAAGACTGGCTTAACGTTAACGCCTTACATACATCGCTTAACTACGCTTAGCTGAAAAAAACGATGCCTTAAAAATTCTCATCGTGAGGCGCCTTGAGCATATCGGGGAAGCGAAACTTAATCAGCCTTTCCGCTTTTTCACTGCAGACAATTTTCCCCACTGCCTCTCCTGCTACACTTTCAAATATTGGCACCAGAAGCCCCAAGCATCTTGCAGCTTCTTTATAGAAATCTCCTTTTGTAGGATGGCTAGGCGCTACGCCATTAATAATCTCTGCTTCTTGCTTGTTTTTCTTAAGCAGCGCCAAGCAAAGCTGGCTAGCATCTTCAACATGAATCAGGTTCACAGGAGACTCTGCCTCTGGCAAAGCTATTTTTTTTGCTAAGACAGTTTTGCTTGGCACTGCCTTGCCTGCCTTTGAATTGAGATTGTGGATTAGGCTTCTCTTCAGTTTACTTCTGAGAAAGCGCCCAGGATAGCGCTGCTTCCCTATTAATCCTCCCAAGCGAACAATGCTTACCACGATGCACGGACTTTCAAGAAAAAGCCGCTCCACTTGCCGCAAATAGGC
>JAUXHF010000385.1 GCA_030621685.1 Spirochaetota bacterium | reverse complement strand
GATATTGCCACAGATGTTGGCTCGGCTTTTTTTGATGATGTTGGCAAAAATATGGATAGGATGGCCGATGTGATGGCCTTAGCCACTTCTAAAACGAATATGAATATACTGCAGATGGGCGAGAGCTTCACTCAGTTTGCGCCTGCTGCCAAAGCGGCTAACGTAAGTTTAGAAGAAAGTGCGGCGGCCCTTGGGATACTTTCAAATGTAGGCATAAAAGCGTCTAAAGCTGGCACGGGAATGAAGCGAATAATTTTGGAAGCCTTTTCTGATAAAAATACGAAGATGTTTGAGAAATTGGGTATCTCGGTGAAAAGCGCGGCTGGAGAGAGCAGAAAAATAACCGACATTATGGCCGACCTTTTTGACAAAACGGCGAGCATGGGAAATGTTGATAGGCTGAATGTGATGGAAAAAGTTTTCGGCAAAATTGGTCTTACATCGGCAATAGCACTTTCGGGTTCGGCAGATGAGCTTAGGAATCTCACGAAGGAATTGGAGAATAGCGAGGGCGCAGCGGGGCGTATGGCGAAAGTTATGGGCGATAATTCCATGGGAGCGCTGATTAGAATGAAATCGGCGTTTGAGGGATTGCAAGTTGCTATAGGGGGGAACTTCTTAGATGCTTTGCGCGGTTTGTTTGAGGAAATGGCTTTGGGCTTGAACAAGATGACGGCCTGGGTTTCTGAGAATAAAAAGCTGACTACAACGATTGGCTATGTGGTTGCTGCTGTGGCTGCATGTATAGCTGCTATGAATGCTTTGACAAAGGGTATTCTTTTTATGACGTCTGTGGCAAAGGCGGCAATAATCGTTTACAAAACTTCATTGCTAGCAGTAGGCTTGCTTACTGGCCAGCATAGGATTTTTTCTAAAGTGATTAATTTTTCTGGAAAGGTACTTCGCTTTTTTACGGCGACTGTTCGCTTGAGTGGTCTCGTGTTGAAAGGAATGTTTTTATTTTCAGTTGCCGTTGCTAAAATAGGCCTACAAGCGTTATCCATCACAGCAAACTTTGCTGGCAGCGCTTTAAAA
>JAUXHF010000351.1 GCA_030621685.1 Spirochaetota bacterium | reverse complement strand
GAGGAAAACAAAGATGAAAATACAAAAAATAACAACACAACATAGGCGCGACTTTGAGGCTATTTTAGAATGCGAGCACTGCTTAGTAGCTTCTGTTTTGCGTGATGGCTACGATGATGATAATTATCACGACAATGTCATTCCCAAAATGGTATGTAGAAACTGCGGGAAAACCGCAGACGACAGCTACCGTCCGCTAAAAACAAAATACAAAGCGGATGAAATAGTTTAATTAACAAGAGAGAGAGAAGAAATGAAAACATACACAGTCATTTATAACAATATCTTAAAGCAATGTTCTTCCATACAGGAAGTTGGAGTCATAACAAGTCTCTGCACTTTCATGCACGGAGAGAGAGAGCATTGCTGGGCCGGAATAGAAGAGATAGCTAAGAGAGCTAAAACAAGCGAAAGAACGGTGAATAGATGCCTGTTTAAGTTGAAGAAAAAAGGCATCCTTTCTGTGAAAAGAAGACCTAATAATACCAGCATTTATACGATTTTAGATATTTCGGAAACGCCAGAGTGGCGTACTGGAAACGACAGAGAGGGTATTTCGGAAACGCCAGAGTGGCGTACTAATAAAACAATAGAAGAAAACAATAGAAGAAAACAAAGTATGTACATGGACGCACAAAATTTTTCGAATTCCCAAACACCTTTTCCTAAGGGCTTAGCAAAACAAAAAACAGAGGAAGGATTTTCTGCTAACGCAGAAAATTTTAAAATTTCCGCCGCCGAAAAAAAACTAGAATGGAAACAGGAAGGCTCGGCGATGGTGGCCACGATGAACCCGAAAAGAGAAAAGGAGCAAAATATGGATAGGCACGAAGGAGCGAGACGCCGAGTGGAGAAATATAGAAAGGAAGCAAACGAGAATTGTTTTGCTTTGGCGACAGAATGGTCGCAAAGAAGCGGGCAGAGGTCATCGCCCAGCGATGAAAGGGAAGCGAGCAAGCTGATAGCGCGCTATGGATTCAAGGAAGCGATTGGAGCGGTGAATAACTATTTTGAAGTTTTGGATGATAGCGAGAGCTGGTACGACAGGCCGTTTACATCATTCTACAATTTTATTCAGCGGGGCTTCCCGAGGTTTCGCCCGGCGATGTTCGAGAAAAAATATTATTACGATGGCAAAAAAAACAAGAAGGATGCTCCGCTACCGGGTCAGGCCGGCTACAAGTACCGCATTCCAACGGCGCAAGAAAAAGCGGCGCAGATAAAAAGAATAACGGGCGAGTAGCATGCGAGAACGGGAGGATATTTCTTTAGAAAATGTAGTAGAAAAGATGGCTAGGCTTATGAAGATAAGCTGTGCTTGGAAAGACTTACGACTTGAAGATTACAGCGATGCCTGCCCAGAGTGCAAGAACACGAGAACTTCAGAGCCGCTCCACGAAAAAGGAT
>JAUXHF010000050.1 GCA_030621685.1 Spirochaetota bacterium | reverse complement strand
TTAAAGATTGGTATTAGCGAACAAGATAAAGTTCAACGCGGCGGTTCTCTGCCCGTTCTTCCTCTGTGGCATTAAAGTTAAGCAGATTTTTCTCTCCATGCCACTTTTTCCATCTGGCTAGGCGAAACAAAGTTATTAACAAGGAATTCTGCCACCGATTCAACACGAATAGCTGAAAGATTGGTATTATAACTATCGCTACCTAAGTTATCCGTATAGCCGATAAGCCGTATACTCACCTGGGGGTTAGCTAGCAAATATCTTGATAGGTTTCTTAAATCGGTTATTGCCTCTGGTAATAACATGGCTTCATTGAAATCAAAAAGAATGGTATTGGCAAGAACCTGCTCAGTAAGAGTGACGTCACGAGTAACATTAGGCACACTAGGCTCTTCTTGAAACCGGTAACGCTTGCGCAGGCTTTCGATATCTAAGCCCTGTATACGAACATCGAAACCAGTAATTTTCCATACCCCATTTTCTAAAGACATCTGATAGCGGAAAATCCTGTTTTGTTGTAAGGGTGGCTCTTCGTTTTGCTGCTCAAAAGCATATTCCAGCTGTCCTGTTAGCGGATTAAATTTTGCCTTTTGAATTTGCAAATAGTCTTCTGTGCTTACAAAAACATCCACTTCGGCCTGTTCGGCAATGCTGCGGCTTTGCAGAATTTCGAAATAATTGATACGGTAACTTGTGCTAGAAAGCAAGAATTCTGAAAAGTCTTGCAAAATAACACTTTGCTCATAGGGGCTAGCTGTTATAAATCGCTCAAAGTAATCGCTAGCTGTATAAGAATTTATTAAAATTTTACCTAAATTATAAAAGCTGAGATATCGAGTAAGGTTTTTGTTTTGATAGGCACAAAGATGTTCATGCGCGGTCTCGGCAGGCGAGAGGTATATTCCGCTTCCTCCGGGTCTTTGAAGAAAGCCCCTGCTTTGGCTGGGCCCGCTTTCTATTTCGGCCCTGCTACCTGCGCCAAAGCAGGCCCCGCTAACATACGATGATGTTCTTTCATCGCCCAAAACTGACGCTGTTCCTGCTAGCGTATTTCTTGGATTCTGCGAGCCTCCTTGAAGCAAAGACATCTGCGATTGTCTTAGTTCTAACACAATTTCTGGGAAACGTATTCTGTACTCTTCCAGATCAAGGCCTAAGGGATAAAAAAAACCACGCAGGCTGTATAGCCCTGGGCTAGGAATTTCCTTAAACGCGCCTACATCAAAGCGGAAACGAAAACTTTCACCTAAGGCTAAAGAAACCCTCTTTGAAACAGAGGCCTGCCCGTTGCTATTGCTGTCGCTGTCGCTGTTGCTGCTGGCCGACAAGGCAGATGGTGGCAACAAGCCTTCCCCTTCATCCTCCTCCTGTTTTTTATTAAAAAGCCATGCTTCATAGCTAAGAACGTTTAAGGCCTGTCTTTGGTTTTCATCAACAACACTCAACTTAATTTGCTGATAGGGGTTTTCAAATTTTAAAAACTGAAACGTACAATTAAGGCTTTCAGCCAAGGCTTGGTTTTCTATTGAAAGCCTAAGCTCAACAAATTCTTCGGGATAAAAAAACAAAGGTTTAGCTCGAACCGTAACCCGTATTTGCTCAAGTGCATGGCTCGGACATAACTGGGGACTCTCGCGGAATTCTAGGCCTAGCCCCTCATCTATCAGTTCTTGCTGAACGGCCTGCAGCTGCAAGGCCTCCGAGGGCATCGGTGAATTCTGAGCATAGCTGGGGAATATGGTAAAAATTCCCATGCTTATAAAAAACATAACACGCCAGCAGCATAAACAGCTTCCTTGTTTACGCAGAGTCAAATATAGTTTTTTAAGCTTAATCAAAACTTGGGATATATCAGAAATTCCATTTACGGCTATCATGCTTGTCTTTCCAAAAATTGTAGAAAAAATTTTATGCTAAAATTTACAAAAACATAGCTAGATATAATCTATATGTTTAAACATATACTTGCTATACACTTGCTATACACTTGCTATTGAAACTAGATACTTTGCAAAAGTAAAAGGTTTTCTCTTTCCTTTTCGGCGAAAAATGCCAATAGGTAGATGTTTTTTCTGAAAAAACATCATAGGAGGCATTTTAAGGTAGATGTTTTTTCTAAAAAAACATCAAGGAGGCATTTTTATTATAAGATACAAAGACAAATGGAAAAATTGTTTCTTTACTTCTTACTGGCCTTTGTAGGCATCAGCCTATTGGGCGGCTTCTTTTTAATATTTCTTACCATTAAGAAAAGCATGAAAAGACTGCGCTGGCGCTGGCGGCTAAATACCTTGCCCGCCGCTGAACGAAGAAAAATTCAGCGGCTTCGCTCACGAAGAATAGAAGCCTTGCCCCAATTTTTCAGCCCCGAAATTTCCACCTCCACTACGGGGCAGCATCAAAACCATAGCCCCAATATCCTCTCTGGCAGCTTGCCGCAGGCGCAGGCGCAAACTAGCGCCATAGAAGATCCTCTTCCTTTTCCGCATCCTTCCCATGCCCCATCGGCCAGCAGCCTTTCCTTAGAGAAGCCCCAGCAGAGCTATGCCAATCCTTCAGAGCTTCTTAAAAAAGATTTTCCCGATGCCCAAGATACTTCTAACCTTACAAGCAAAAACGTAGCCTTTGGCAAAACCTATGCAAGCTATAAAAATGTGGCTACTAGCAAAAACCCTAAGCTAGCTGTAGTAACTGCAAAACATAGGCCTCGTAAAGAAATTCGCCATCTTGCTGCCATCTTAGAAGCTGGCTCTGCCTTAGAGTTGCAATTTTTTCGCTCTTCCCTGTTTAAAGAATTATCTAGTCGGGTGCTTTTTTCTGCGATAAACGTTGACGATTTTCTTGATAAAGCAAGCCTCTCTATTTATACAGAACTTTCTGGAGAGGCCTCTTTGCCTGGCCATCCTACGGAAAATACGGAGCTTTTTGATTCCATCTCTAGCACGCAGCCTAAGGTTTTTGTGCGGCTCTACGCTCCCAAGCCCCTGCATCTAAAAAACTCAGATGCTGAAACAGTTTTTGAGCTTCGCGAAATTTCAAACTCTAGCACCTCCTCGGAATTTAAGGAACAAAATAAGCATGATGTTTTTTTAACTGAACCAGCAAAATTTTCGCTAAGTTATGGCCCCGAGGCACAGTTTTTAAATCGCGGCCTTCCCTTCTTAATCCACGAAAACGATGAGGCAGAAAAAAAACTGTCGCTACTCTTGCCGCTTCCAGAAACTTCTTTCAGCGAAGATGCCCAGCTTAGGCCCTTTCTTTCGGCTAGCAAACAAAAACCAGAGGCAGCTTGGCTGTCTTCTGGCAAGCATGCCGGCTACGTTTTAGAAATTAGCAAAATACTCCCCCACTCTAGCCGGGCAGAGCCATCTGCCAAAACAACAAAATCTAAAATTCAGCTTAACGAGGCTAGTCTTTCCATGTTTTTCAACGAGGGTTTCTCGTTTTATAGCTTTCTAGCCTTCATTCTTGCAGCCTTGAAAACTCGCATTGATAGCTATGCTGGCAGCCCCAACAAAGGAGTTTTTTTTAGCACTGACTATTTAGAATTCTTACTGAGTAGCTACTCTTTGCTCTACAAACAAAGGCCACTTTTATTTCCCAATGAACTTGCTCTCTTTCGAATTCAAGGTGCTACTCTTCTGCCACTAACTGAAAAACAATTGAAAGTTTTTTATGAAAAGTTGCTTGACAGTTTTAAGGCTCATCTTTTAGCCGCGGCCATCAATCAAGAAAACAAAGCCCCAGCAAATTTTATAAATTTTTATATCCTTAGCAAGACCCAGCCCAGCGATCTTGGCCAAAGCTTGCTGCATTTTTTCAACAAAGAACTTTCTTTTCAAATAGAAAAAAATAAACATGAAATTAAAGATGAAGAAGAAATTTGGCAGCTAGCCAATGTCCAGCCAAACCTTGATCAGCTCTCTAGCATGCAAAGCCTAGATGATTTGTTTTCCAGCAAGCATGCCAGCACAGATGGTCTTGAAATAAACTAAAGAAACATCGGCAAAAAATATGTTTTAGATTATTTTGCAGTGTGATAACCCCTCTTTAGCAAACCAAAGAAACATCGGCAAAAAATATATTTTAGATTATTTTGCAGTATGATAACCCCTCTTTAGCAAACCAAAGAAACATCAGCAAAAAATATATTTTAGATTATTTTATATTGCGATAACCCCTCTTTAGCAAACTAAAGAAACATCGGCAAAAAACATATTTTAGATTATTTTACAGTATGATAATTTCCTCTTTAGCAAACTGATAGTTTTTTGCAAGAGCTTCTAAAAATGCGTTGCCGTATTGAGCAAAGAAAAAAACGGCATTCAGCTGTCTTTCTTGTTTTCCACCAAAAGGCTGCAGGTAATCTGTAGCTTCTTGGAGAACCCTAAGTTCATTCTGTAGGCTCAAGGTTGTAGCTAGGCGTAAATTGCCACGCAGATGTAACATCTGCTTATGGAGAACACGCTCTTTAAGACGCATGGTTTTGCCAAATTCTCTTTGAAATTCATGCCTAGTCTTTTGCTTATTCTTCGCGGTTTCAAAAGAAGCACCCAGCAAAGCTTTTTCATAGGTCTTAAGCAGTTCCTTTTTCAAAGAACGCAAAACAGCCTCTATTTGTTTTTTTTGAAAGCCGCCACGCTTTAACAAATTTCGCCGTAAATCTTCTGCTGATAGATCTATACTCTGTGCTAGTGAAAAATTAGCAGCCTCCATTTTCCCTGCAAGCTGGCTAGGTAAAACGCTAAAAGACATGCGCTCTAACACCACTGCCGGCCTTACGCCCAGCAAACTATATTCAGGCTTTAAAGTTTTTAGGTAGGCACTCTCGCTTTTGCCAGCAATATAAAAAGAAGCCTTAAAATAGGCATCTTGTACAACACTACGCGTGCGCAGGCTTGGCAAGAGTAGCGCTTTCTCTATATCTACCTTAGCCTTATTCCTTGTAACAAAGAGGCCGTTTTTTTCGCGAAAAACGGCCTCTCGACGTCCTTTGATAAGCGCAAAAATTGGAGCCTGCTGGCCCAACGCCGTGCTTGCCGCCGCCTGCCATAAGTAAGGCCTAGAAAATTCTATGAACGCCTTGTTTTGCGGATTGAAAATCTCAATACCATAGCCCGCATACAGTTTTGTAAGCAGTTCTTCTACCGCAAGGCCAAGAGGACGCCCCAAGGCTAAGGCCTCTAAGCAGAATTTTTTTGTAGCCTGAACACGGCTTGTTTGCCTTGGTAGCGAAGTGAAAAAATGAAGCACTAAGGCTCTTGCTTCTGCATCAATTTCTAAATGCCCAATGGGTCTTCCGTAGCTTTTTTTCTTCCAAACTAACTTCTCTGCCTTCCCTCCGCTACTCATGAAATAAAGAGTATTAGCTTCAGAGAAATCGCTATCGTTCGTTTCTAGCCAAAACACAGCCCGATGCTGAAGCTCTTTAGCCTTTTTCAAAACACCAAAAATTTTTGCTGCTACGAAAGCTGGTCCTCCCAAAAGCCCTACTTGCTGTCCACTCAGCACCGTAGCGCTTTGTTTAGCTGTAGCTGTAGCTATTCTGCTGCTTCTCAAATTACTCACAGGGGCATGCCATTCACCTTTTTGCAGCGGCTTAGCCCAGGCTTCCTTAGCAAAAAAATTTTCAAAATACCAAAAATTCCTGCTACCCCACAAAGCACCCTAGCGCTTTGTTTAACTGTAGCTGTAGCTGTAGCTATTCTGCTGCTTCTCAAATTACTCACAGGGGCATGCCTTTCATCTTTTTGCAGCGGCTTACGGCTTAGCCCAGGCTTCCTTAGCAAAAAAATTTTCAAAATACCAAAAATTCCTGCTGCCCCACAAAGCACCCTAGCGCTTTGTTTAGCTGTAGCTGTAGCTGTAGCTGTAGCGGTAGCTATTCCGCTGCTTCCCAAATTACTCACAGGGGCATGCCTTTCATCTTTTTTACAGCGGCTTACGGCTTAGCCCAGGCTTTCTGGCAAAAGAAAATAGCACGCGGCGATTCTTCAGTGTAGGCATCTCCCTTATAATTGCCAAACACAGAAATGTTTTTAAAGCGGGCAGCAGAAAGAAGCCGCTTCATCTGACTAACACTGTAAAGACGCACCGATTCCTCATACCTTGCAACTGCAGTATCTAATCCAGCCTCCCAGAGCTTTTCTGAGCTTGGGCTTAAATTTCGAGCCGCTTTCAAACTAGGCTTTGGCTTTAACTGATGTTTTTTATTATACACAGTAATTTTCTTTTGCACTCGCAGGCCATGCTCCGTATCGATAATTTTCTTTTCAATAAGAAAAACTTTTCCTGCACGCTCTATACGCTCCGAATTTCCCCCGCTAGCTGCTTGCCCTATGTTTTTTTTCACAAGTTTAGCATTTAAAAAATCTAACCAAAAAAACCCACCTTCCCCAGTGATATCAAAGAGCTTCAATAAGAAAGCCTTATTCTCTTCATCGCTTTGATAGTAGCCAAAGCCGGTAAACAAAGAGACAACAAGCTCATAAGGTTTTTCTGGCCGATGTTCCATGACATCTCCATGGAGAAGTTTTATATGAGGCCAGCTACGCCTGCCATGCTCAATAAGCGACTTAGAAATATCAATGCCTGTTACTTGAAAGCCAGCATCGCTTAACAGAGCTGAATGCCGGCCATGGCCGCAGCCAACATCTAACACATGCATGTTTTGAAAACGCATATTTAGCTTTTCTGCTGCTGCCCTGCCCGCCAAACTTTTTTCCAGCAAGCTTATTTGCTCGGCCGCCTCTTTGCTATCACGATTTTGATACAGCAAAAGATAGTTTTCATCAAACCAGTTTTCAAACCAAGTTTTCTTATGTTCTTGTTGTGCATCCATATTTTTGTGATATTTATTTGCTAAAAATACAAAACAAAACTTCTAACAATGCTTTTTTTGTTCATAAAAAAAACCAGCATGCTTAAAATTTATATTGATAGGCCGCATGCCTAGAAAGAGCTACAAGCCTTCTTCCCGGAAAAGCCATAAGCCAGCGGATACGCTCAGCTTCATCGCTTTTAGCCCTTGCCAAGCCCGCAAGGGCTTGGGGGTCATTTTCAAAAAACAAAGCTCCATGGAGCATGATGCTGCTAGAGATTTTCTTGCCATCGGCCTTATAGAAATAAAGCTTTGTAGCACTTGCCTCGGGTTTTTGTTTCATACGCAAAAGGTCTTGTAGCCAGCCTCCATCGTTTTCTGGCTCACTCTTCGTATTGGTTTCAGGCCCAGCTTCTGCTACCAGCAGTAACCACGTAGCCCAAGGCTCTTCTTCAGCTTTAACAGAAGGCGAAGAATCTTCAGCTTTAACAGAACGAAGAACGACAGCACTTAATCCGCCCGGCTGCTTGGGCCCTGCTAAAGGGTTATCTATAAAATTAGAGGCTTGAGCCTCGTCTCCATTCAGCGTAAGCACACGAACCAGATTATTAGCTCTATCGCTGAAAAGCAGAGACTCCGATGGCTCTGATTCGTTTTGAGATTCTAAAGGGCTTAGCAAAACAGGGCTTAAGCTAATATCTCCTATATTAAGTGGCTTGGGCAAAGAGGCATACACGGCTCTATCACGGCTACCTGCTGCCAAATAGTTTAAGGTGCTTATGCTATGTTTTAGTTCCAAACTTTCTCTTGAAAGCACAGCTAAGGTTTTGCTTGAAGCATCAAATACGTAGGCAAAATTTTCGCCGCGCAGCACGCTTTGAATATCCCCCCACTGCCCCCAAGGCAGCGCTGCCTGCTGCTTCGATATCGAAAAATTAGAGCTGCTGTTCGAGCTTGCATGCCCATGACTGGGCGCTGTAACCAACAAAGCCTCGCCCATGCCTATAAATGTATCTGGAGGCAGGGAAGGTATGCTCATCAAACTTGCCTTTGAATAAGCTAACCTTGTCTTTGAATAAGCTACGGAACCATCTAAAGAGCCGGAGCCGGAGCCAGAGCTGTCAAAACCTTGAAGCTTCTCGCTAAATTCTGGCTTACTGAGTTGCAGGAAAAAACTGCTAAAACTCCCCCAATCACTCCCCCAGCTATCAGCCGAGGTTGAATTTCCTTTGGGGAAAAAGGCCCGAAGTTCTCCGCTAGCATGTTCTAAGACGTAAAAAAGAGGCAGGTTGTTAGAAGGTTTACTTTTGGAATTTTCCAAAGCCAGCCTATTTTTTGTTTTCACAAGGCTATCCGCCTGAAAGTTTTCGAAAAAAACAGCATGTGTTGGTCGCAGTATTTTGGCAGGCAAGCGCAAGAGTTCTATGTTCTTGCTAAGCGCCTGATTTTCTGCAAGTTCTAAGATCTCTTCTCTTTCCAAATAACCTTTATGGCGGATAGTAAGCCGATACTTTCCGCTTTCTAAGGGCATGCTTACTCCGGGCAGTCCTTCTAGCCTAGCCCTATCACTTTTCAAACCTGACTCTATAAGCGCAGGTGCCAAACCTGATTGTATAAGCACACGTGCTTCTGGCAAGGAGTTTCCTTCGTCATCAAAGACATATATGGTGAGGACACTTTTAACACTTTGTTTTTCAAGCTCTACTTTAACAGAGTGACTTTTCCAATTACGAGGGCTAAGAAAAATTTTCTTTGAGATGAAAAAAGGTCGGGCAAACTCTAAAATAACATTTTCTGCAGGATCTATGGCTACACGAAGCGGCGTGTTTCCTAAATCAACGCCATCTAGTTTCACGGTGGCATGCGGGATGCTTTCTAAGAAAAGGATTGAGCTTGCAGCCGCAGGCTCTAATGAAAGCGTCATTTTTCTTGCGAAGCTACGTTCCTTCGATTCAATATCTTGAATTTCAGACTCTTGAATGCTTAGCGTAAAGCGGCCGATATAATATCCTTCTTTCAATACCGTAATATGGTTTTCTCCGGCTACTAAGTTTAAACGAAGGTTTTTAGCAAGTTGTTTTTTCTTTGTTTTAGAAACACCCAGAGAAATATTGTTATAAGCAATTGGAAAAACTTTCTTAGCATTTACAAAAACTTGCTGGGCTGCTGGCTTAAAAACAAAATCTCGTTCATAGGTTTTTTCTATGAGTTGGTAGGTATGCGAAATTTGTAAGGCTGTGGTTTTGCTATACATATAATAGTTTTTTTTATACAGCCGTATGCTATAGTTTTTCTCTGCTTCTACTTCTATCCGCAGGGGCGTGTTTCCATAATAATCTCCATCTAAAAAAAACTTAGCGCCAGCAGGCTGGCTTTGTATGACCGCAAAAAATTTTTTAGATTTGTTTTCTGCAGCCTTCCCCTCGATGTAGATAAGCAGCAGGCTAGCCAAACTAGCTAACAAAACCACAGCCGTTAGCAACAAAAGCGTACTCCAAACCAGTTTAGTTCTTAAGAGCAGGCGCAGAGACCTAGAAAGATTTGAAGTTTTTTCTTCTATTTTTTTACCCATATGCTTCGCTTTCGCTCATGTTTTAGAATCTCGTAGCAGCGCTCTAGCCAAATACAGCTACTCTAAATACTCAAATATTCACAAGCCTTACTTCAATGAGCTTTTAAAAAATAAAGCAAGTAAAAACAACATCTACGGCAATATTAAAATACTCGTTGGCAATATTAAAATACTCGTTAATCCACAGGAAAATGCGAAACAACCACTCGGCCAATATTATCGCCTTTTAGCATTTTTTGGAGGTTCTCGGCTATTTCAGCTAGCGCGATGACACGACATATTTTTTGCAAAGATTTTGGCTTCCATGGCCCAGCAAGTTCTTGCCAAATCTTCAAACGTTTTTCCATAGGACACAAGGCGCTATCGATGCCGGCTAAGTTAATGCCACGCAAAATAAAGGGGAGGATGCTGGTGTTAATATCAAGGCCGGCCACCATTCCGCAGCAGGCCACCGTAGCACGGTATTCAGCACTGCGAAGAAAGTATGAAAGCATGCTTCCCCCTACTGTATCCACAGCGCCATGCCAGCGACTTTTCAACATGGGAAGTTTTTCTTCTTCACTCTTTAAAAGCATGTTTGGGTTTTCAACATGCTCTATGCCCAAGGGCTTGAAAAAACCTAAGGCCTCGCTTTTCCGACTTATAGCAACAGGCTTCGTCCCCAGCCTCTTTAGTATCAGCAACGACAAAAGACCAACGCCGCCGGTGGCTCCGCTCACGCCAAAGGTAAAAGAGCCAAGCTCATCTTTAGAGCTTTCTTTCAACAGAGATCCCCGAAGAAGTGCC
>JAUXHF010000019.1 GCA_030621685.1 Spirochaetota bacterium | reverse complement strand
TCTGGTAAGGGCATAAAACCAATAGTTTTATCGATGGTATATGAAACTTTTAAGAACGTTTCCATTCCCATTCTGGCAAGCGGCGGAGTGCAAATAGCTACGGATGTTTTAGAATACCTTTTAGCTGGCGCAAGCCTTGTTGGCATAGGCACCTCGCAGATGATGGACCCCCAGCTGCCAAGAAAAGTATTACGAGATTTAAAGCATTATCTTCGTAAAAACAAAGTTCAGGTAAAAGATCTTATTGGCTCTGTGAACCGCTTAAATCTTAATTCTTAAATTTTCATAGCTAGGCTAGGCTACTTTGCAGCTTGGCAGCTTTGGAATGCTGTCGCTTGGCAAAATTTTTACGATATTCAAAGCCTTGTTTTTGTAAAAACAAAGTTCAGGTGAGGCATCACTGGGCAAGCTAATTAGCGCTAATTAAGCGCTAATTAAACCTTAAATTTCATATTCGAGAAGAGCTTCCAGCTTCATGGCAGGCTCGCATGGGAGTGTTTTTTCCTACTAAGAAGAGCTTCCAGCTTCATGGCAGGCTCGCATGGGAATGTTTTTTCCTACTAAGTATTCTTTAATCTCATGCACGCTGAAGTTTCTACTAAGCCTTGTAGAGTAAAGCATAGAAGAAATAATAGCCGCCGAGGCTTCTGTTTTGGTAAACAACAAGGATACATGTTCTAAGCTGCCAGCTCCGCCCGAGGCGATAACAGGCACGTTTACAGCCTTAGCAATAGCTTCAATTATTTCCAAATCATAACCGCTACAAGTGCCATCTCTATCAATGCTGTTGACGACAATTTCGCCGGCGCCTAAGTCGGCTCCTTGTTTTGCCCAATCAACGGCATCTTTGCCGGTAAAGATGCGTGCTCCATCAATGGCAATCTCGTAGCCACTTGCCAGCTTAGGCGATTTTCCGCGCTTGATAACCTGAATGCTAAGAACAATGCATTGACGGCCAAAGGCTTTGGCGCCAGCACGAATGAGTTCTGGGTTACGCACAGCCATAGAATCGATGCTGATTTTCTCGGAGCCTGCTTTTAAAACAGAGTACATATCGGCTACCGAACGAATGCCTCCGCCTACGGTAAAGGGAACAAACACCTCTTTTCCAACAGATTCAACCACGGCTACATCCAGCTTGCGTTTTTCTGCGCTAGCTTTTATGTCGTAGAAAATAATCTCGTCAATGCCTTGGGCGTAGAGGTTTTTGGCCATGCTAGCAGCATCGCCAATATGGATATTATTTTGAAATTTCTCTGCTTTGGTGACCTTCGATCCCACAACATCGAAGCAAGCTATTAATCTTTTGCTAAGTCCATTCATAGAGGTGTATAAAGAAAGAGCGAGTGCTTAAGCTATAACGGCTTGTGTATAGTTTAGGTTGCGCCATAGGCTTGGCAGATGTTTTTGAGTAAGCGAAGCCCCAAAGGGCCACTTTTTTCCACATGAAACTGCATGGCTGTAATATTTTTATCCACAATGATGGCAGAGAATTTTCTGCCATAGTGATAGTTACCGAATACCTTGCTTGAATCTAGAGGGTTGGCATAATAAGAATTCACAAAATAAAAATAGGGAGAATCTCCGATGCCCCGAAGATATGGATGCTCTGGCTTCAAGAAATGAACGCGATTCCAGCCAATTTGAGGCACTCGCAGCTGGCTAGCATCAAAAGCCTCAACTTTCCCCTTAAGAAGGCCCCAGCAGGAAATAGAGTCTTCTTGGCTATGCTCAAACAGAATTTGATAGCCGATGCAAATGCCTATGAAAGGAATTTGCTCAATTGAAATTTTATGCTTGAGAATATCGTGAAACCCAAGCTCTTGTAAGGATTCAAGCGTAGCCTTAGCCGACCCCACTCCCGGAAGAATCATGATTTTGGCCTCCCCAAGCTGTTCTGGCTTGGAACATAAGTAGGCCGGTATTTGCAGCTTCCGCAAAGCATGCAGTACACTTAAGGCGTTCCCGCCATGATAATTTATTACTGCAACCATGCTCTTAACTCTTTTTTGCTAAAAAACTAAACGTAGGCCTAAAAAATGAATAAAAGAGCTAAGGGATATTTTCTTAATTAAAGTATTTGATGGAACAAAGCATGCCAGCTTAGCAAAATTGATAGGCAGAAAGTATAGCATGATCTATGAGATCTTGCATATTATTATTGTTTGAAGAGTATTACGTAAGACCTTTCTTTAAAAGAGCAAACAGAGAAAAATTCAGAGGAAAATTTAGAAAGAAATTGTCAAATAAGCGCATGAAAGAAAAAAGGATAACGTTCAATGAGCAAAGCTATGGTAGATGCCCAATTAATTCACGAGAAACTAAGCCAAATTATAGATCCTGACTTAAAGTTAGACATCGTTGCAGCTGGTTTTGTAAAAGATATTTATATAAAACTTCCTAAAATTCGTCTTCGTTTAGAACTAACAACACCGGCTTGCCCGGTAAAAGACGATTTCAAAAAACAAGCCGAGAGCATTCTCTTAGAATTGCCGGGAGTGGAATCTGTGGAAGTAACCCTTAGCGCTATGGAGAAAAAAAGATTTATCGGCGCCGATAAATCTGGGCTAGCAGACGTTAAAACTATTTTTGCTGTGGCCTCATGTAAGGGCGGGGTAGGGAAGTCTACGGTGGCAGCGCTTCTGGCAAGCCAGCTTGCCTACCAAGGTCATAAGGTTGGCCTTTTAGATATTGATATTTTTGGTCCTTCAGTTCCAACGCTCTTTAAGCTGAAGTACAATGCCTTAGCCATGCAAAAAAACATGATTATGCCCCTTGAAGTTAGCCTTGCTGCAAACAGCGCCGAAAAAAACTTGGTAAAACAAAAATTGAAATTGATGTCCTTCGGCTTTCTTCTAGGCGATGCGCCGGCAGTTATGCGAGGGCCTATGGTTTCTAACTACGTCCAGCAAGGCATCCATCGGGTTGATTGGGGGCTTTTGGAGTATCTAATTATAGATCTTCCGCCTGGCACCGGCGATACGCTTCTAAGCTTAGGTCAAAGCGTTCAGTTAGATGCAGCCCTCATGATTAGCACGCCTGCCGAACTTTCCTTAGTCGATGTTTCTAGAGGCATTATTGCCTTTGAAAAATTGAAGATCCCCATGCTGGGAATTGTTGAAAACATGGCTTTTTTTACATGCTGCAATTGTGGCAAAGATCAGCAGCTTTTCGGGAAATCCGCGGCTCTGCTAAAAGAACGTTTTGGCTTAGACTTGCTTTGCCGCCTGCCTTTTTTAGATCCCTCAAAAGGACTTTCTTTTTCACCTTTTCATCCGAGTGCTTTTTCTAAGAGTTTAGTAGAGAATACGATACGTGCCTACGGCCGCCACTTGAAAAATAAAGAGGAGCTTCCAAAACTGTATTTTGATAGCGAGAAAATCACGATTACATGGAGCGGGGAGCCTCCAAAAACTATTAAGAACAACCTTTTAAGAAGCCACTGCCCCTGCGCCCAATGCAAAGATGAATATACCGGAGTAACAAAAATACAGAAAGAAACTCTGCAGAAAAACATCATGCCCTTGCGGATTGAGCCGCTTGGACTGTACTCAATTTTGATTCACTGGAATGACGGTCATCATTCGGGAATTTACCCTTATGCCTTATTAAAGCAGTTATAACAAAAAAAGAGAAGCCAGGCTTGTGAGATACAAGCATGACTGGACTGGACTGGCTAAAATAGTTTTACATTTGGTTCATTTTCTGAATAGATGGAAGAAAGAAGAAGCCTGTCACCTTTTTCAAGCTTTTTTATATCTTTACTTTGGGCCAAAAAAATCTTGCCGTGACGTAGCAGAGCAAGCGGCAAAATACCTTCCTGAAAATTTTTAATTTCATCCATAGTTTTGCCCAAAGATACTGAATGAGAGTCTATTTTCTTTATTCTAGCATGCAGCTTGCTTCCTTCGATAAGCTGAAAGCTTTTCTCAAGGTTTTCATTGAAGTAGCGAAATATTTCTTGCGCCGATAGGGCCGAAGGCGATATGCTAGGGCGGTAATTAAGCTTATCGTAAAAGCGGATCTTCTCTTTATCGTGTACTAAGGGAAGAATGGTTTTAAAGCCGAGTTCATCGGCATTTATGGCATAGGTGAGGTTGTCAGCATCATCGTCACTGGAGCATACAAATGTTCCTGTGTTATCTATCTTCATGTTCTTAAGCTGTTGAAATTCGCTGGGGTTAACATTCAATACAGAAATTTTCGAGTTATGTTCCTGCAACTCTTTGGCGGTATCCAAGTTATCTTCTAACACAACAACATGATCTTCGTAGCCTTTCATAAAAGATAGAGCGCTATAAACCATGCGAGAGATGCCAGCAAAGTAAATTTTGCGTTTTCGTTTAAACTGGGCGTGGTATAGTTTTGGCAACGAATACAATATCTTATGCTGAAGGCCTAAGACGAGTACCTTATCATCAGTATCTAAAACAAGCTTTTCATGAATTCTCAGGCTTTTCCCCTCTCGATACACAGCCGAAACATTAATATGTTCACTGTCAAAGATCTTAGATATCTTCTTTTTATGCAGAAAACTCTCTTCGCTTACCCGAAGCATGGCTACTTCCATTCGGTTAGCAAAATAGCCCTCTAAGCTGACATAAGGATTACTGAAAAATGCTATGGCTAGCCTATGTCCTGTGAGCTTGGTAGGTGATAGCAGCCAATCTAGGTTTAAATCATTTTCTAATTGCTCTACGTCGTAAGGGAAGATAAGGTCTGAATATACCCTAGCAATAGTATGAATAGCGCCGAGCCGTTTTGCCAATTGGCAGGCCACGATGTTAGCACTATCTGAGGGGCTGCAAGCTATGAAAAAATCGCATGCGGCTACATTGGCTCTGCGCAGTGTGTAATGAGAAAGCATGTTACCTTCAATAAGTAACATTTCATAATCAAGCTTTTGTATCTCGGCTACTTTTGTTTCGCTTTCTTCAATGAAGACCACATCGGCATCGGCATCGTTAAAGCGTTCCATAAGAAATCTTCCTACGGTACCAAAGCCTGCAATAATAACCAGCATAGAGCTTCCATCTTCATGTGGGAAAAATACGCTGCAGCAAGGGAGTTAAGCGAGCATAAAACGTAGCATCAACTGCCGCTAAAAGAGGCTTGCCATGAATGAGGCCCCTGCCCGTAGCAGAGAAAAAATCACTACAGCTGCCGCCACTTTCTAAAACCATAAGTATGCCAGCAGCGCAATCCCAGCTATGTATTTGCGGCTCGTAGTAAGCTGTGAAATTCCCCAATGCCGTATCTGCCAGCATCAAGGAGCAGCATGAAAGTTTTCGATAATCGAAAGAGAGGCCTTTTATATATTCTAACAAGTCTAAGGTTTCTCGGGCTTCCATTTTATAGCCCAAGCCCAAGCCGATAATAGGTTTTATCTCATGAAGTCTTTTTTTGCTAGCACTCTTGGCTGTTACCGAGACATCGTTTAAATAAAACCCAGCATGCTGCCTAACATGAAAGAACTTATCTATGGCGGGGGCATAAATGCAACCCAGCCTTACTTCCCCATGCTTATAATACGCTACGGATATGCCCCAGTAATGAAAACCTGATATGAAATTAGTTGTTCCATCAATGGGATCGATAATCCAAGAACCTTGCTCAAATTTTTCTAGCGATGTATTGGCTTGCTTAGGCGAAATACCCTCCTCGCCTAAAATATGATCCTCGGGGAATTTTTCAGAAAGCTTGCTGACAAGAAACTTTTCAACTTCTAAATCTCCCTCTGAAACATAGTCTTGCGCTTGCTTCTCTGTAATAGAGAGCTTGTCGCCTTTATCAAAGTGGCTTAAGGCAATCTTGCCAGCTTGCCTGACAATTTTTATTAAAAATTCTAGACGTTCTTCCATAAAAAGTATGAGTTCTACAAACTCTTTTTAGTTTAGCATATAAAAGCCGCTTGCATGGCTAATTAAAAATAACTCTGTATAACTCTACATAACTCTGCATAACCCTGTATAACTCTGCTTACATCAATAAGTAAAAAAAACTAGCTTTTATCCAAAAAAAAAGCTATAAAATATTTAAGCAAATATAAAATAAGTATTCTAAGAAATAAAAAAAACTTTCTATAAAAAGAGTAAGTAAAGAGCAGAAATATGAGAAAAACAGTCTTTAGCGCAAAAAACAAGATAAAAAATAGCTTCAAAAAAATTATGAAATTTCATAATGTATACATGTTTTTTACGGATTTTCCAGCCGCATGGCTTTCTAAATTTTCTAAATTATTCCTGCAATTTTCTTTGCAAGTGGCTTTTCTTAGTGGATTTTTCAGCCTAAGCCTGATAAGCTGCAGCTCCTTACAAACAAAGATCTATGAAATTAGCTATGATAAGAAAAAAATTCTCTACCGTGAAGAATTTCTAGCTGAAAAACCTAAGCATGCAGAAAAGCAGCCCAACATTGTGCTTATTCTTGCAGATGACTTAGGGCAAATGGATCTTAAGCTATACACAAAACTCTATGGGCAAGGCGGGGGTTTAAGCATGCCTAATATAGAGCGGATAGCAGCTAATGGCGTCACTTTCAAAGATGCCTATGTTACTTCTGGCGTATGCGCTCCATCTAGGGCAGCACTTTTAACGGGGCGGTATCATCAGCGCTATGGCTACGAGTTTATGAATATGGAACGCTATCCGCAAAACAGGTTTCAAGAATCTTTCATTCGGAAATTCATAGATACTGGTTATTTCACGCTGGCAGAAATACCCGAGCAAGGCGTGCCAAATAAGCTAGCCATCTTGCAGCAAGGATTGCCACTTACCGAAATTACATTAGCCTCGCTACTCAAAAAAAATGGCTACACTACGGGGATTATCGGAAAATGGCATTTAAGCGATTACCGAAACAAAGAACTTGCTCCGCAAAACAGGGGTTTTGATTACCATTATGGTTTTTACGGCTCGCATTCTTTATACACGCATAAACAAAAAACAAAAGCTGTGGTAAATGTTAGGGTGCCAAACGAATTTTCTGATCCCATTCTTTGGCGCTCTAAACGTAAGCGTAATAGCCGTATTTTTAAAGCAGGCGAGAAAATTGTTCAGCGAGGATACCTCACCTATGAAATTGCCGATGAGGCTGTTGCTTTTATTGAGCGTAATAAAGATACAGGCTCTCCATTTTTCTTATATCTGCCTTTTAATGCCCCGCATACTCCCTTACAAGCGCCTAAGGATCTTTTCGAAAAATATAGCCATGCCAGTACCAAATTTACACAAGTATATGCCGCCATGATAGAGGCTATGGATACGGCCATAGGAAAAGTTTTAGATTCGCTTGAAAAACATTCCTTAGAAGAAAATACGCTTATCTTCTTTCTCAGCGATAACGGAGCAGCCCTGTACACAAGGACCAGCGATAACGGTATTTTACGAGCTGGTAAAATGACCTTATTTAATGGCGGCTTAAGCATTCCCTTCTTGATGCAATGGAAAGGGAAGATTAAGCCTGGCTCTGTATATACGCCTTTCGTGTCATCTTTAGATGTTTTCTCGACAGCGGCTAAGGCCGCCTCGGCTGTGTTGCCTCCCGATAGAAGCTACGATGGCATTGAGCTTCTTTCGCAGCTTAACACAAATAAGAGTAAGGCTGAGCATGCCAGTGGGGCGGGGGCGGCTAAGCGCAGTCTTTTCTTCCGTGTTTACAAAAATAAGTCGGTGCGAGATGGCGATTGGAAATTACTGATTAACGGCTGGGATAACAGCGAGAGTTTGTTTAACCTAGCAAACGATGTAGCCGAGCAAAAAAACCTGATAAAAGAATATCCGCTAAAACATACCGAGCTGCTTAATAAGCTAGCAGAATTTGAAAAAGAAGTACCTTTTAATCCTTTATGGCCTAGGGTTATGGATGTAATCCATAAAGAAAAGGGTAAAGAGTATAGGTTTTCTTTTTAGCTTAAAAAAATTTTTCTAAGCTATGCGGTAAGCCCTGACATGACATGACCCCTTAAGCCTCATCAAGTTTTTATATATCTTCTTGTTTTTTGAGAGCCGCTGATTGGCGATAACATTGGCAAAGTTTGAAAAAACCTTGCATGCTTATTTCCTCGGCGCGAATGTTTTCTGTAAGCCCTAGTTCATGTAAGCAGTTTTGCACTTGCTGTATGGATATTTCTTGAGATATTTCCCCTTGCTTGCGGGCAAGGCCCCGCGGCCCATGTTTTAACGATGCCATGCTATGTTTTATTGAATTTAGGAAGTTTTTACGTCTATGCTGAAAGCTGCCCTGCACAAAATATTTGAAAAGCTGGTATATGTTCTTATGATGGCTTTTAGCATATAAAGCCTTTTCTTCATCTAAACTGAAGCGCAACACAAGGCTTTCAACCCTAGGCTTTGGATAAAAACAATTAGCAGAAACAGGAAAACATGTTTCTATCTTAGCAAACCATGCACAAAGGTAGCTTATCGTAGAAATTTGCTTTTTTTTGAGTGAGCCTAAGCCTAAGCAGCTTGTTTCTTCGATGCCAGCATGGCTACTTAAAGCGGCTATTCTTAAAGCTACTTCTTTTTGCATAAGAAAAACCATATGCCTTATATGGCTATGATGATGCTCCAGTAGATGCAAACTAAGCCTAGCCGAAAGCGAGTAGGGGAGGTTGCCACAAAATATCAGGCGTTCTTTGCCTAGCAGCTGGTTGAAGTTACAATCAAAAACATCCTTTTGCAAAATAAAAAAAGCGGGGCCTTGCGTATCGAGAAATTCTTTTACGCTTTTAACTTGCAGTTTCTTTTCGTGTTCATCAAGGCCATCTAAGAAAATAGAGATGGAACGTTGTTCTATCTCTATGCAAAAAAGTTTTATGTTATGCTGAAGCAGCTCTGCGCTTAAAACGCCAAGCCCAGAGCCAATTTCTACAACTATCGGTATCGGAATTTCAGATTGCTTAGCTCCTGCCTGATGCTCTTTTGGGATGATTTCATTAACAATTTTTAGCAAAGTATTCTTATCGATAAGGTAGTTCTGCCCTAAAGACCTTTTAGCCGTTTTTTCATGCTGGCGGAGCAGAATCTGTAGCTTGCTTGGAAGGCTTAAATCCTGTTTCATCTTAGGCCTTCTTGAAAGTATTCAAAGTGATGTACTAAAGTGATGTACTTGACGGGCTAAAATATTTTCTAGGATATTTTCTAGGAATATTAAATAAGAATATTAGATAAGAATATTAGATAAGAATTTTGCTATGGCAAAACAAGGCATGCAGAGCTTAGAAGAAAATGTATCATGAAAGGCTAGCAAAAACTAGAATAATGATACAATGAAATATGAATGTATACTTATATGCAACATGTCTTTCAGATATGCTAAATAGGCAAATACAAAAAAGTGCCAAAACTTTACTGGAGAAAGCAGGTTTAAAGGTTCATGTTTTAGCCGGAGCTACCTGCTGTGGGCAGCCGGCTTATAACGCCGGGCATAGATCTGCTGCTAAAAAAGTGGCGATGCAACAGCTTTCAATTTTCAAAGAAGATTGGCCAATAATCTTGCCATCGGCTTCCTGCGCGGCTATGATGAAATATCATTATACGAAACTCTTTGAAGATGAAAAAGATACTTTTGAGCAGGTCTTGAAACTTAAAAGAAAAGTTTATGAATGGAGCGCTTTTTACCAAAGCCTCTCGCCAGCCCTCATCGACAAGGGAGCAGCCATAAAAGTATTTTGCCATCCTTCTTGCCATGGCATAAGGGAGATGCAGCAGCATCAAGTGGCTTTTAGCCTTTTAGATTCTTTGGAACATGTGCAGCTTTTGCACTTGCCACATGAGCATGAATGCTGTGGTTTTGGTGGAACCTTTTCGATAAAACATAGTAGCATCTCCACGGCTATGGCCGATAGGAAAATAGATGAACTCTCGAAGCTCATAACATCACATGGACTAAGCCGCCTTGTTGGAGCTGATTACTCCTGCCTCATGCATCTTCAAGGTAGAATGCAAAGGTTGGGTATAAACATTGAAGTACAGCATTTAGCATGTTTTCTTGAGCAGCGGCTTTAAGCGAAACTGGCAGCGGGCTGTACGGCAGGGTAGGGTAGGAAAAGGAAATGGAAAAAACATTTACCAAAAATGTGAAGCAAGCCCTAAACAATCCGGTTTTGCGAGCTAACTATCGCAAGGCCCTAGATGCGCTTGCCGAAAAACGCAAGACAGCCTTTGCCGACATCAGCTTAGAGCTTCCAGCTAGGCGAGAGGCGGCCTACGCCTTGCGTCTGAATAGCCTTCATAAACTCCCAGAGCTTTTAAGCCAACTAGAACAAAAGTTGAATGAAAACGGCATACATGTTCATTGGGCCCAAACGCCGCAAGAGGCCAATCAGATAGCTGAAAGCATTCTCCGCCAAAATAACGCAAAAAAAATCATAAAAGGAAAATCCATGATTACCGAAGAAATTCGGCTTAATGATTATTTAGAAGAGCATGGTTTTAACGTTATTGAAAGCGATCTTGGTGAGTTTATTGTGCAATTAGCCGGAGAAAAACCAGCACATATCGTAGCCCCGATAATCTATAAAAATAAAGAGCAAGTAGCTAAACTTTTTGCAGAAAAACTAAATTTTCATGGGAGCAGCGCTGAAGAACTCACGCATGCCGCTCGCCAATTCCTAAGAAAAGAATTTTACAGCGCCGATGCTGGCCTATCGGGAGTGAACTTTGCCGTTGCCCAGACAGGTACGCTTTGCTTGGTCGAAAATGAAGGCAATGGAAGGTTTTGTACCACCATACCGCCGCTTCACATCGCCTTTATGAGCCTTGAAAAGGTAGTTGAGAAGTTTTCTGATGTACCCTTGTTATATTCCATGCTCTGCCGCTCGGCTAGTGGCCAGAAAATAACCGTGTACTTCAACATGATTTCAAAGCCTAGGCAAAAGGATGAAAAAGATGGCCCCCAACATGTACACCTTATCATCTTAGATAACAACCGCTCTACCATACTTAGCGACCCGCTTCTTCGAAAAACCTTATTATGTATCCGCTGTGGCGCCTGCATGAATAATTGTCCGGTGTATACCAATATTGGTGGCCATGCCTACGATGCCGCTATTCCCGGGCCCATCGGGAAAATACTTATGCCACAGATTGCCGGCATGGAAAAATATGGGCATTTAGCTACAGCCTCTAGTCTCTGTGCTGCCTGCGTAGAAGTTTGTCCGGTTAAAATCCCGATTACCGATATCCTCTTGAAGCTGCGCGCTCAAGCTACAAGTTTGAAAAACTTATCTTTTAAACAGCGCTTATATTCTGGAAAACTCGCCGAGAAAATAGCCTTCATGCTTTGGGCTTATATTTTTTCTAGTCCTCTGCGCTATAAACTCTTTCTTAAAATGCTACATGCCTTTCCTGCTCTCATCCCACTGAAAGTACGCTTTACGCCCATGCTTCGCCAATGGACGAAAACTCGTGACTTCCCGATGCCCAGGTAAACTTTAGCCTAAACCAGCAATCTCATTTTTTTTCTATGCACGAAAGTAATTACAAGCGGCGCTCGGCCATACTTTCCAGGGTTAAAGTAGCGCTAAGCAATCTTGACCCAGAGCAAATTCAAACTCAAACTCAAGCTCAAACCAGTAAGAATAAGCTGCCAGAACAAGCTCGCTCTGAAAGTAGTTTAGCAGCTTCTTTTGCTAAAAATTTAAATCAACAATTTCTTCAAAACATGACAGGAAATAGCGCTCTTTGTTTTGAATGCCAAGAAGAAGAAATTCCGGCTTTGCTGCATAAACTACTCGTACAAGAAAAGATTAAAAGCCTTGTGCTTTCGGGGCAGCCTCAAGTAGAAAAGATCTTTCAGCAAACTTTGAACCAAGCCCAAGAAGATACAGCTTTTTCCTGTGATTTTTTTCGATTTGAAAATAACTTAGAAGAGCTTAAAGAGAGGCTTTTTGAAGTAGCAGCCTCCTTAGAAAAAGCTCACTCAGGTTTAGCCGAAACGGGATCTTTGGTCATTCGCTCTACCAAAGAAACACCAAGATCCTTGTCGCTTATTCCGCCCATTCATATCGTTCTTTTGTCATCGAAGAATATCTATGCTAATTTTGAAACCTACCTTAGCGCAAGTAAGCTAAGCTCCAGGAGTAGCCTAGAAAATACTCTGCTTATTTCTGGGCCATCAAAAACAGCTGATATTGAACTCACCTTAGTTCAAGGAATTCATGGACCACTTAAATTAATTGTTATCCTCTATAACGAAGCAAAAAAGTTATAATAAAAAGTTTACATAATATAGGTTATCGGAAGTTACGGCATCTTGCGTTGCTTAGCATGTATTAAGAGTTAGGATATTACATTGGCTTTTGTTTACTTTTGCTACAGCCTATGTGTAGGCATGTATGCGCTGCTGTTTAGTATATTCTCTGGCTTACGTCTGCTCTTACTGTGGCAATGGACTACCGCTACCGCTACCAGTAACAGTAACAAAGCGAAACCTAAAATTAAAGCCCTTGCTAGTCATGTTAGCCATAGAGAAAAGCTTTTTACGCAGATAGGTTTTCTTCCAAGCGCTGTAAGAAAAAAACTTCTGCATAATAAAAAACCCTGTATTTGGATTCATGCCGTCTCTGCTGGAGAGATCAAATTAGCCCTAACCCTTATGACCTTCCCTTGCTATAAGAACTCTTTTTTTTTTATAACAACTATGCATAACTCTGGTTATGCACTAGGCCGGCAGCTTCTTCTGGAGAGAAAGCATGGCTTATCTGATACGGCGGCTATTAGCTTTCTTCCTTTCGATATAGCCTATAACATGAGGAAATTGTTTAGCCTAGCCAATCCAAAACAACTGCTTGTTATTGAACATGATGTTTGGCCCAATATGCTTAGAGAAGCTAGACGAAGAAAGATAAAAAGCTATATTCTTAACTTTCAGCTTCAAAGAAAAGAGTATCAGCGCTACCTGAAATTTCCTTGGGCTTTTCGTTTTGTTTACCAATTCACGGGTATTTTCGGATCTTCAAGAAATGAAGGTGAAAAACTAAAAATACTCATGCCTAAGGCAAGCTCAAACTATGTTTATGCTGGAAATCTAAAATATGCTAAACCTAGAGTAGCTTTTCAAGTTGCTGGCAAGGTAAAACTTTTACTAGAATCGCAGGAAGCCAAAAACATCATCGTATTTGGCTCATCACATGAGGGCGAAGAAGAAATTTTCTTGAAAGCCATTTCCGACCCTATCTTGAAAACTAAAGGAATTTTGTTTGTTATCATCCCAAGACATATCACGGGTTCAAAGCGCATAGCCAATGTGAGCCGAGCCTTGCTTAAAAAAGCCAATGTAGGGCTATATAGTAGCTATCAAGCTGGTAAGCATGTGGCTAAGATGTCCAAGAGTAAGAGGGAAATGACAAGCCAGAAAAAGCTTGATATACTCATAGTAGATGCCTATGGTCTTTCGGAAAGCTTTTACGCCTTAAGCGATATTGTGCTTATCGGAGATACGCTTTTGCCCGGCGATGGCGGACATAATATTCTTGAGGCGCTGCAACATAAAGCGGCTGTTCTCTACGGAACACATATGACTAACTTTGAGGAAATCACCCCCGAGCTTGAGAAAATAGGCGCATGCCAGCGCATTGAAACCAGTATGTTATCGAATGCTTTTCGAA
>JAUXHF010000211.1 GCA_030621685.1 Spirochaetota bacterium | reverse complement strand
TTTAAGCTCTGAAACCAGCACCCAGGCCTCTAGGTTCAAGCTAAGCACATCACCTTTCTTGCTGCTCTTTGTTACTTGGTAGCGCTTAACGTAACCCAAGCTCTTCGTTAAAATACGATCTTCAAGTAGCCTAGAATCTAGCACACTTGTCTCGGCGACAAGCTGCACGCCGATAACCTGCTCTACAGCTTGGCGCAAGCCATGTTCTAGGGCCTTATCGTAGGCATTCTGCTCTCCGCCTTCAAGAATTTGCGCTCTGCCTTCTGTGCGAATAAATACTTCCTTCGAATCCTCTTGCAATTCGCCTGCATAGGCTTCGTTGTTAAGCGTTCTTAGCTTGGCACTCTGTAGATCCTCTGCTTGCCCCCTGCTTTTCGTGCTATTTTGTTTTTTGGGAATTGTTTTGCAGCCATATTCAATGAATAAAACCAAGCAACATGAAATAAAAACAAGATTCCGTAGTGTTTTTTTGTTTTTCTTCATAAATATTTCTAATTCCCTTGCTAAGCAATTCTAGCCAATTTTTGACAAATTCCTCGCTTTATTTTGTTATTCTAATTACTGTCTTTTATGTACTGTCTTCTATATTTTAGCTCTTAATAGCTTGGCATGCTTATAATATTCAAATATTCAAACAATTCAATTCTATATTTCCTATATTTCCTAATACTTCATATAACTCTAAAAGCCCAAGTAATCCCCATACTTACTCATGCTTTCTTAGATGGAAGAGTGAATTTTTTTATTTAGAATTATTTAGAATTTTTCTCTCTCGCCTGAAAAGAGTAAATTCTCTAGTAAATTCCCCAGTATCCTCTCTCCAGTATCCTCTCTCCAGTAAATTCTCTACACCCTGCTTCTCTTATTCTAATCTTTCTTAGCTTCTTAGCTATTTTGCTTATATTTTTCTCTTATTATTTTTATTATCTACTTTAGCTATAATCCTATCCAGCTTAGATGGGATTAATAAGGTCTTATAATTGCTTTATAATTTTCATTCTCATGCATTATAATAGCTTTTCAAGCAACATAATATTGACTTTTCAAATAGCTTATAGTATTATTTGTTAGACATTTGTTAGACATTTGTTAGACACGGGTATGATAAGTACAGAGCCTCCTAAAGCAGATACAGCAGAAAATGATAAAAAGAAGCGCTGGCATCCATCCTTGCGAGGGCCGCTATTAAATCTATCCACAAATTTAGTGGTAAGTGTACTTGTTTTAGCTTTCCTTGGTTATTTATTAGATAAACATTTTGCTACTAACCGCTATTACTTTACCTTGGCAGGTCTTTTGCTGGGCTATGTGTGGAGTTTTTACGAGCTTATGAAAACCGTCCGCAAACTCCAGCAACAAGAAAAAAATTCATCTGCTAAAAAATAAGCATCTAGCATCTATATCCCAAAAACTGATTTAAGTTTACGCCTTAGTTTACATGAATTCACAAAAACACCTAGTACACGAACATAGCAAGCTCGGCTTGGCGTCAATTTCTTTTTTTTGTTTTTCAAAGAAAAGAAATTTTCTAATTATCGTATGTAGCTTACTAAGCGCGCTGGGGCAGCCGCTTATTCTTATGGCGGCCCAAGATTCTGCTGCTGGCGAGGAGGCTCTTCAAGAATTCATTTTCCATCATATTGGTGATACATCGCTTTATCAAGCTATGTTTATAACGGCCTTTATTATCTTAACCCTTGTTTTCGTCCTGCTCTTCAAGAAAAACCCGCGCAAGGCACCCTCGGGAATAACAAACCTTTTAGAACCTGTGGTCATTTTCATACGCGATGATATCTGCATTCAATACCTAGGAAAAAAAGAAGGTCTTCGCTTTGCGCCATTTTTCCTTACTTTGTTTTTTTTCATTCTTACTTTAAACTTGCTAGGCTTAATACCCATGCTGGCTACGGCTACTTCTAACGTAAACGTTACCGGGGCATTAGCTTCAATGGTCTTAGTGGCCATGATACTGGGCGGATTTTTCTTTAATGGCTTTATTGGTTTTTTCAAGATTTTCATTCCCGGAGGCTTGCCCATCGCCGTTATTCCCATTATCTTTCCTCTAGAGTTCATCGGTCTTGTGGTAAAACCCTTCGCCTTAACCATACGGCTTTTCGCTAATATGATGGCAGGACACATTATTATCTTCGCTATTTTGGGTATCATCGTTTCCTTTCGTTGGGCAGCAACACCCTTGCTGGGACTTGGCGTATTTATTTACCTTTTAGAGGTACTCGTGGCTTTTCTGCAGGCTTATATTTTCGTTATGCTTTCAGCGCTTTTTGTTGGAGAAATGTTACATCCATCACATTAACCACAAGCTGAAGTTAAAACAAACTAAAATAACTAGACTTAATAACTAAACTTAATAACTAAACTTAATAGCTAAACTTATATAGATAGAATTAAAAGAAAATAGTATGTTTACTCTTTACTTAATTAAAACACAAAAACAAAATCAAAATCAAAATCCTAGGAGGATTTATACATGGAAGTAATTGGTGCTGGATTAGCAGTAATAGGCGTAGGCCTAGTAGTATTAGGTGCCGGTCTTGGCATCGGAAGAATTGGTGGCTCGGCCACAGAGGCAATAGCTCGGCAGCCCGAAGCATCAGCGAAGATTCAAACCGCCATGCTTATTACCGCAGCCCTTATTGAAGGTGTCGCCTTATTTGGCGCCGTTATCGCCTTCTTAGTGGCAGCAGGGTAATAGCTCATTCACATTTTAGCAGCTTTGGGCTTCAGAGAGCTAGCATTTTAGAAAGTAAGTTTTCATTTTTCTTTGTATTTTCTTACAGCTAAAATTTCATGCTCGCTTAAACTAAGTTTCAAAAAATTTGATATTTGGATACCGCGGAAAAGACTATGTTGTTTTTGGATTGGCAGAGAACCTGCAAAGCTAGAAAACAGGTTTATTTTCTTTGCTCCTTAGCTCATTAAACTCTGCAAGACCACTGTTAAAGAAAAATTTTTATGCGAGGATACGACATGTTTTACGCTCATGCCATGCTAGATGGAATACAAAGCCTATTTCATACTGGCTTTTTTTATTCAATGCAAGCCGGTACATCCTTAGCGGTTTCGCCCAAAGTTTATTTGGCTGCCACCGAGGAATTATCCATTTTTTCGATAAACCCCGGTATTGTAATTTGGACTTGGATTGCTTTTGCGGTAACCTTTATTGTTCTTTACTTTTTTGCATGGAAGCCTATTCTGAAAATGCTGGCAGGCCGCGAGCATCGAATTGCCCAATCTTTGGAAAATGCTGAAAAGGTAGAACGTTCCTTAAAAGAAACAGAAGAGAAAAGTGCTGCCATGCTTGCCGAAACGAAGCAACAAAGCAGAATTCTCTACGAGAAAGCCCTTGTGGATGCTGAAAAAGTGAAGTTTGGCATTGAAGAAGAGGCTAAGAAGCAGGCAAAAATTATAGTTGAAAATGCCAAACAAGCCATTGACAACGAAAAACGACTGGCCCTGCAACAGCTGCGCGAGGCTAGCAGCCATTTGGTTGTCCAGGCGGCATCAAAACTTATTGAGCAAAACTTGGACGATGAGAAAAACAGCCAACTCGCCCATAAATACCTAAACCAGATGAAGCTATAACGGTTTTACTGGATACGTTTAATCACTAGAAAAATTTTGATATGGAAATTTTACAAGCATCAAAGCGCTACGCAGCAGCCTTTTATAAACGTCTTGAAGAAAAACAAAAACAAGAGAACGTTCTTTTAGACATGAACGTGCTTATAGCTTTCTGCCAGAAAAGCCCT
>JAUXHF010000121.1 GCA_030621685.1 Spirochaetota bacterium | reverse complement strand
GCAGCACCCTCGGAAAAATTTGACGTATCAAATAAACCTTCCTGTTTAAGTAAAGCATTCTGCTTTCCTGAAGCATTCTGCTTTCCTGAAGCATTCTGCTTTTGTGAAGCATTTTGCTTTCGTGAAGCATTCTGCTTTGGTGAAGCATTCTGCTTTCGTAAGATAGCTCAGCTTGCGTATGTAAGGGCATCTGAAAGAAGGGCTGACGTGAAATTTTATTCATAAAAATTATTAAGTTTTCTCCAGTTTTCTAATTTCATTAAGAATTTCATCATGGCGAAGGTTCAGCAGAAACTTTTCGCCGTAGTAACACTCGCTTGAAAAACATGATAAGGAAATGTACAAACACACCAAGGCAAATAAGAATGCTCACCACATAAGGCAGCAGATAGGCTAGGTTTTCGACCACCGCCAAAACGCTATACTCTTGGCCTTGTTCATCTACCGAGAACGAGGCCTGAAAAAATGTTAGGCTGTTTTTTCGAAATGGATGGTTCATATAAACTCTAGCATTCTGTATGGTTTCTGCCGATTCTCCTTCCCGAATAATTTGTATTTTGCTCTCATATTCTTTGGGCAAGTTGCTAGCGTAGTACAGTTCTCGTCTGAAATCCTGAAGCTTTACGGCAAAAGGCAAGGCATAACGACGTCTTTGAATTTTCAAAAAAACATCTCGTCCGGCGGCATCGCTAAGGCGAAAGGGTTTAGCCTCGGCCTCCCAAAGTAATACAAGGTTATTGAGATTGTTAGGATTTCTCTGCCCTCTATCAAAACGAACTTCAAAGAGGCCGCCGGGCCGCACCTTCTCTCGCTCCTTAGGAGGGTTTTGATACGCCAAAGCCAAAAGCCCGCTAGCACTTTGCACAGAAACTCCCTCGATAAAGGCTGGTTTGGCATGCTGATAATAATATACTGGCGTAAGCGTTATTCCATATTCGGCGAAACGAATAGGCTGTCCATCCTCGATAGCTTCGGTATCGTAAGCTAGAACATGGCGGTTCAGCTTTCCGTCCCCAAGATCTTCCTCTGTCCATACGGCTAATTCTGAAAACCTATAATCTTCTGATACGGTAGTAGTCTCGCCCTCGCCCAAAAGCACAAAACTTTCTTTCGCAAAATAATGCGTAATAAATGACGATACCATCAACAAGATAATTCCGTAATGAATCATTAAAATACCAATTTTTTCAAAGCTAATTTTATAACGCACCAAGCTTGCGCTTACTAAGTTTATTGTTAAGATAAACAGCACCAACTTGGCACCGGGAAAGGGTATCAGGCCACTAAACAAAAAAAACCAAGAATAAAAAAACTTTTTCTGCGCCGCATACAAACCGTATTCCACCTGATACAGCGTTCCTATGCCCACAAGCACAAACAAAAAGATGAGCATCACCACCGTTAGCCGAAGGTCGCTTAAGCGAAAGAGGAGTTTTTTGAAGGCCTGCCAATGGCTAAGCGTATAGCCTATTTGCCTAAAGATTTTCTTTAGATTAAGGCTACTGGGTTTAAATGAAAAATTTGTCATGCTGCTGTTATAAAATATTTACTAAAAATAATTGTTACCCTAAATTGTCAGGCTTAAATTGTTAGGCTTAAATTGCTAGCCCTTGTTAGAAAGAGTTAAAGCATTAACAAAGGCAAGAAAGCGTTCTCGCTCTAGTTCTATCAATGATCTTTTCCCTTGCATTTTTATAAACAGCGTATCATCACGAAAGCGCATCATAGCAACAAGAATATTTTCAGAATCGGGGCTATTCGCAAAGGCCACAAAGTCCACGAGAACATAGGGGATGTTGTTTAACGATGTTAGCACCGGCAGCGAAGCTGCAAGGCTAGCAAGAAGAGATTTTTCAGGAAGTAAATTTAATTGTTTCATCCAACGTGATAGGTTAGCCTCTATGCCGCCTACTTTGCCGGGAAAGCTCACCAGCGATATTTCTAAGCCACTTTGCTCTGATTCAAAACTGACAAAGCGAAGACTCTGGCTGCCTTTATTTCTTTTCTCAATCCAACCTTGGGGAATCTTTGAATAGCTAACTTCATCCAGAGAAACTTGGTCTTGAATGATCTCGTCAAGAGGATCGATATATTGAAGGGCTTCTACCGGCGCTCTAAAGACGATCTCGGTATAGCTTCGAAAGTTCTTACTAGCGGCTTTGTCTTTGTTGCATGCTATAAGCAAGAGAAGGACTGTTACTAAAAAAACAAAACCGCAACCCTTACCTACGGCGGCTATGGTTACCAGTGTCCTGAATTTTCTAAGAAAAGTTATATTCAAAAAAGCAAGTCTAAAAAACAATATTGCTGCCCGAACACCCATGTAAGCTCTGCAGTCTTAAATTCTTTTTTACCATCAGGCTATACCAAACCTAAGATAGCGTAAGATAGCATAAGGATAGTAAAAAAATTAGAGAAGTCAAGGCTATATGAATTTACCTACGCGCTCAACAAGCTTTTGAAAACTTGCTGAACGCCATCTAAAAATTCTTCGGTATTAAGATATTGCTTTCGTTCAAGTTTAGAACCATAAACGAGTATAGCCAAATCCTTAGTCATCTTGCCCTGTTCAACAGAGAGAATGCAAGCTTTTTCAAGCGTATCGCTGAAGCGTATCAGCTCATTTTGGCCATCTTTTTTTCCACGAAAAGCAAGCCCTCTTGTCCAAGCAAAAATAGAGGCGATGGAATTCGTTGAGGTTTCTTTGCCTTGTTCATGCAATCTGAAATGGCGAGTTACCGTCCCATGTGCCGCTTCACTTTCAAGAATTTCGCCATCTGGCGTAAGCAGAATTGAGGTCATGAGCCCTAAGGAGCCAAAACCTTGTGCCACAGAATCTGATTGCACATCACCATCATAATTCTTACAAGCCCAAACAAAGCCGCCTTCCCAGCGCAGAGACAAGGCTACCATGTCATCGATAAGCCGATGTTCATAAGAAATCTTGGCAGCCGTCATTTCTTCTTTGAATTCTTGCTCATAGACTTCTTTAAAAATATCCATAAACCGAGTATCATAGACGCTCAAGATAGTGTTTTTTGTAGAAAGATAGACGTTCCAGCCTCGCTGAATTCCATGCCGCAGGCAGGCCCGAGCAAAGCCACGAATGGATTCATCAACATTATACATAGAAAGCGCAACTCCCGGCCCTTTGAATTCATGAATTTCGTAGGTTTGTTCTTTGCCGTCTTCACCTTTAAAAGTCATGCTTAGCTTGCCTTTACCGGGAATGTCTATATCGGTGGCTCGGTATATATCGCCAAAAGCATGGCGGGCAATACAAATAGGCTTCTTCCATGTTCTAACAAGCCGAGGAATGTTAGCTATGATAATAGGCTCACGGAAAATTGTTCCGCCTAATCTGTTTCGAATAGTTCCATTGGGTGAGCGGTATTTCTTTTTTAATGAAAACTCTTTTAGCCGAGCATCATCTGGCGTTATCGTAGCACATTTAATGCCTACCTTATGTTTTAATATAGCATTGGCTGCATCTACAGTTATCTGGTCATCTGTCTCATCTCTTTTTTGAATAGATAAGTCGAAGTATTTAATATCTATATCTAAGTAAGGGTAAATAAATTTATCCTTAATTTTTTGCCAAATAACTCGTGTCATTTCATCGCCATCAATTTCCACAACAGGGTTTTTTACTTGTATTTTTTGCATAATGCTTCCTCCACTCAACAAAGTAGGCTTTTTAGCGTGGCAGGCCATCTGCTAGCCTACAGCTTTTGAATGCTCAAGTAGCTTGTGAGCGGTGATATCAACAAATTGGGCTTGTTAATTGAAATAACAGAGAATATTATTTATATTCTTCGTTATCTTCATTATAACTGAATTTAACAAAAAATCATGAAATTAGCTTTTAAGAGTTCTTACGTTCTTATTAGCTTAATTCTAGCATTCTCGATATTCAGCACGCTTCAAGCTGCTCAAGTAATTTCTTACAGCCAAACTATAGTTTAGCAAACCTTGGCTTAGCTCATGCTCCATGACCCCTAGGCTATTAGCAATTATTTCAAAGCTAAGAAGAGCTAAGCAGCATAGTTTTCAGCGCCAAATAATCGGCATGGAAAATACGGATGCCCTCGGCAAGTTTCTCTAAGGCCATGGGGTTTTCGTTCATCTGCCAGAGGAATTCCTGCTCGCTCATACTTGTGCTGTGAGAGCTTGGCTGCTTAGCATGCTCATTCCAGCTAGTAGCAGAATCTATATTTGATGGTGAAGGCCAAGCATAGGCGGCTTTTTCTTCTCTGAGTTGGGCGGCAATAAGCCTAAGTGTTTGCTGAAGGGAGGGGAGTTTTGATATCGCCAATTTTTGCATGGGTTTTTCTCTCGATTTCGCTAGCTCTTCAAGCAATTTGGGGGCAATGGTAAGCAAATCGCAGCCGGCAAGTTCCAGAATTTGCTCTATATTACGAAAAGAAGCCGCCATGATCTCTGTTTGGCTGCCCATGCTTTTCAGCTTGGCATACACACGCTTTACCAGCAAGACCCCAGGATCTTTTTGTATTGACCATTTTTTTTCGCCGCCAGCCTGCTTTGCATACCAATCTACTACGCGCCCCACAAAAGGAGATATCAGCGTAATTTGCTTTTGCGCACAACAAATAGCTTGCGAGAGCGAAAAAAGCAAGGTTATATTACAATGAATTCCAGATTCTTCTAAAATTCTAGCTGCTTCAATCCCAGGCCATGTGGCGGCAATTTTTATCAGAATTCTTTGTCTTAAATCCCCTCCTTTATCTGCGGAGTAAGGTTTTCCATGAAGTATTTCATAGACTGCCTCGGTTCTTCGCAGCATTCGTTTTGCTTTCAGCACCGTATCGGCGCTGTGAAAACTATGGCTGGACGGCACTTCTATGGAAACACGCCCTTCAATACAACCAAGGATGTTAACCGCAAAAATAGCTAAGAGACATTCAGCCAATATATCTTCAGAGTCCTCATCAGCCGAGTAAGCTGTAGCAGCTAACGCAGATTTCATAGACTCTTCTGTAGCCCGCATAATCTTTTTTGCTTCGCTTATCAAGGCCGCATCAGCTTGAAGCGCCTGCAGAATAAGCGTAGGATTAGTGGTCGCATCTAAGGGCTTGTAGGCTTTTATGCTAGCAAAACTAGCCGTATCAGCCACCACAGTGGATATTTCTCGAAGCTTGCTAAGCGATGAGTTCTCTTCATTCATAGCATTTTTAATATGATAATAAAATTTCTCATCTCTTTCTTCGGCATAAAATCTTCTACGCAGAAGTATTTTAGTTACAGCTATTTTCTTTACTGTAGTATAATAAATCTATGTGGAGTTTTGATGAATTGTAGAGAAATTCATCAAAATATTATCTCTAATTATCTCTTATAAAGCGCTTTTCATAGCCAGTTTTAAAAAATTGGTTTTGAACATGCCTAGCAAGGCAGGGCTCTCAAGCTAAACTTAAATTTCAAATACATTAAAACAAAGCTTATTTCATACTCAATTCACACTAACTACATGCTAAATACTCGATAAAAACACAAGCTAAGCAGCATCATGAGCAGTAATATTTTAAACGATAAGAGCCAGAGCCAGAGCCAGAGCCATTTAAAACATCGTAAGCAAGATAACCGCCCGATAGTTTTTTATGATGGGCACTGCGGTATCTGCTCTTTCACCGTGAGCATGTTGCTGAAAATTGATAGGCATCGCAGGCTATGCTTTGCTCCTTTAAACTCTAAGCTTTTTGCTGAAATTTCAAAAAATTTATATTCGGGCAAGAATCAAAAAAACATCGATAGTATCCATCTGTGTTTTCGGCAAAACAAAGGTAAGAAAGCTTGTTTAGTTAAATCAGCAGCTATACTTTTCATCTTAAAACAGCTTCCCCAGCCATGGAAAAGTTTAGCCATCATCGCTATCATCCCCCAGCCCTTATTAGATTGGCTTTACGATGTCATCGCTAGGCTTCGTAGAAAAATTTTCAAGATAGATGCACCTTGCGATCTCCCCTAGCTCATTCCTAGCCCAGCTGGTCTTAAAACAGCCGAAAACACGCAAAAAACCATAGGAAATGAAGCATTGGCAGTACATTACATTACAAACATAGCATAAAAATTGTTTGCCTTTTCTAAACATAATATTATATCTAATAAAAATATCCAATAAAAATATTACGATTAAAATTTGTCTTACTGTTTATAGTAAAAACTTGTTATACTATTCTGATAAAAATTCCAACTAAAAAAAGAAACAAGCATCGCCCTTACTTCACAAAAAAGCAGGAAAGCTGCTTTTTTAGCCTTTTAAAGTATGTGTTGAGGCTGAA
>JAUXHF010000117.1 GCA_030621685.1 Spirochaetota bacterium | reverse complement strand
GCTTCAACTTCAAACACCTCTATATGAATAGAAGTATAGACGTCTTCCTTCAAAAGCTCCTCGCTCATGACGATGGCATCTTCAAAATTATAGCCTTCCCAAGGCATGAAGGCCGTAAGTACGTTTTGACCAAGTGCTAATTCGCCATGGCCATCTATAGCCCCGCTGCTGGTAAGCACCTGCCCTTTAATCACTTTGTCTCCCAAATGGACAATTGGCCGCTGATTAAAAAACGTATCTTGATTGTTGCGCCCAGACTTTCGTAGCCGATACGTATGAACAAAATCTTTTTTATAAATAATCTCTATTTTCTCATTGTCAACAATACTAACCGTGCCAGCCTCTAAGGCCCTAAGAGCATACCCAGATTCAGCTGCCACAGGACCCTCTAAGCCAGTACCCACTACTGGCGCATGCGGAAACAATAAAGGCACAGCCTGGCGCATCATATTACAGCCCATAAGCGCACGGTTAGCATCATCGTGTTCTAGAAAAGGTATAAGAGAAGCTGAGAGCGAAACAATTTGATTCGCAGCAATATCGACATAATCAATTTTTTCCATAGGCAGCGTAAGGTAATTCCCACGATATCGTGCTACCTTTAAACTGCCTTTAGGCCCGGCGTTCTCCCGCTCATCATTGCCCACGCTAAACGGAGCTATCCGATACCTATCCTCTTCAATCGCCGAAAGAAATTCTATCGTATTCGTTACCTTTCCTTTTTTCACCTTATAATACGGCGATTCAATGAATCCGTAGGGGTTGATCCTAGCAAACGCTGCCAAAGAAACAATAAGCCCAATATTAGGACCCTCGGGAGTCTCAATAAGACAAAGTCTTGAATAATGCGTGTAGTGAATATCTCGCACCTCAAAGCCGGCGCGCTCCCGAGTAAGCCCGCCCGGCCCCAGTCCGCTCACCCGCCTTTTATGCGCTACAGAGGATAGTGGATTCACCTGATCCATGAACTGCGAAAGTTGCGAAGTTCCAAAAAATTCTTTCACGCCAGCTGCCACAGGCTTAAACGATAGCACAGATTGCGGCGTAAGCGCACTGTGACTCTGAATAGCAATTCTATCCTTCGCCAATCGCTCCATTCTAACAAAAGATGTTTTTAGGTGATTGACAAGTTGTTCGCCTACAGAGCGAACTCGCCTATTTCCTAGATGGTCGATATCATCTAGTGGCACATCACCGTTCTTCGTTTTCAAAAGTTGCTTAATTGTATTAATAATATCTTCTATGCACAAAGAAAGCACTTCTATGTTCGTTCCAAATTTTTTATTAATTTTATATCGACCAACATCCCCTAAGCTATAATTGCTCTCTTTAAAAAAGAGAGAATTATCAATACGCTCAATAGCTTTCTGGCCGCATTCTGGGCAGGCTAGCACATGAATGAAGTCGACATCTATCCATTGATGCTCACAGTTTATGCAATTGAAACAAGGGACTATCTCTTTTAAAGCTAACCTTGTTGAAGCAGATTGGCTTTCCTTAATAACATTGTATACAGTTTTGCAAGCCATGGTTTGATTCGGCCAAACCACTTCTTTGTCGATAGCATTGATGATAGGAGCATTTTTCACATAGCTTTCCTCGCTTATCAGCAAGATGCTACCAATTTTATGCTCAAGCATAATTTCAATACTCTCGGGGCTTAATCGGCTTCCGGCGTAAAGAAGAATTCCGCTTTCATCTTCATCTTCTGCCGCAGGCTTCTCTTTCTTAGCAGCACCTTTTCCCTGTGAAGCCATAACATTGCTGTACAGTCTTCTTTCGCTAAGATCTTGAATAATTTGATCTTTTTTCTTTTTTGATGTGCTGTAATGCAAAGAGTAGCTCTCTTTTTCAAAAAAGAGTTCTATAATTTTTTCTTTTGTTTCTATTCCTAAGGCAGCAATAAAAGTGCTTAAAAGAATTCTACCCTTGCGATCTATCCTAGCGTAAAACACGTCACGGATAATTTCGAATTCAAGCCAAGGACCTTTGTTGGGAATAAGCCTTGAATGATAGATAGCCAAACGTGCATTGTAATTAAAAACAACCCCCGGGCTTCTGTGAATTTGCGAGACGACCACACGCTCAGCACCATTAATAATAAAGGTACCTCTATCAGTCATGTAGGGCATATCACAAATGAAAATCTCTTGTTCTTTTACCTCGCCCGTAACTTTCAAGAAAAGCCGAATGGTTGCCTTTAGCGGAACAACATAACTTAAATCTTTTTCTACCGCTTCATCAACGGTATATATTTTTTCGCCTACCGTGTAATGAGAGTATTCAATGCGGACATTCCCATCACTAGACTCCGATGGGAAGGTGCTTCGAAAAAGCTGCTCCAAGCCTGCATCGCTACGTTTGAGCGGCTCGACATCATCTTGAAAAAAGTCACTGAAACTTTCTAGCTGAATCGCATTTATTTTAAAAAGACCATGCTCCCTATCGTATTTAATAAGCTTGATTCGATTGTGTGAATCACGAGCATACTTTTCCTTTGAAAATACTTCCGCAAAAGTATTAGGAACAGGCCTCTTTTTTTTTAATGGTTTTTTTCCTACAGCAACTTGTTGAGACAAAGTATACTCCTTGTGAAATTAATATTAATAGCAAAGGCGGCAACAAAACATGGATTAAGCATGCTCTATAACTACCTTATTGCCTGTCAGCATAGCGCTAAATTCTTATAAAAAACCAAGCAAACGCAGTAAGCAGTAGCCACCTTTACTTAGTTTTCGCAAACATTTTTCGCAAACATATAAGCATAAAAGCCATGTTTAAATCTTTATGCATGGAATATTTTACAGCCCTTAAAGACAACATACAAAAAAGGCTTTACAAAAAAGCCATTTCTTGACACCCACTCTTTAAAGAGTAAAACAAAAATAAAATCTTATTGAATCTCTGCCGTGGCACCAGCCGCTTCTAGTTTCTTTTTTATCTCTTCAGCTTCTTCTTTAGGAACGTCTTTCTTAATGGCTTCCCCAATAGATTCTGCTAATTTTTTGGCCTCTATAAGCCCTATGCCAAGGAGGCTTTTCACTTCTTTTATCACTTGGATTTTATTGCTTCCAAGTTCTTTAAGAATAACGTTAAATGATGTTTTCTCTTCGGCTTTTGCAGCATCGCCGCCGCCGCCAGCGACAGCCATGCCAGCAGTCATGCCTGTAACGTTAAACTTTTCTTTAAGAGCCTCAACCAGTTCATTAAGTTGCATGACCGACAAGCCCTCTATTTCTTTGATAAAATCTTCTTTTGTTAAAGCCATTTCAAAACCTCGAAATTATTTTATATTTTTTTATGTTTCATTACCAGTTCTTAGTTCTAAAAACTATACAACTAAACTGGGAAGCTGTTGTTAGCTAAGTAATTTTTAGTTCAGTTCGTATTTTTATGCATCACATCACCAAGCTTCAAGCTTATGATTCAGTTTCAGTTTTAGTTTCCGGCAAAGCAGCTGTTTTGCTAGCCCTAGCCCCATCTGCATCCGAGCCTTTAGCACCAGAGCCAGAGCCAGCTCCTTGGCTTGCTTCAGTTTCAGTTTTAGTTTCTGGCAAAGCAGCTGTTTTGCTGGACGTGGATGCATCCGAGCTTTTAGAGCCAGCTTCTTGGCTTGCTTTAGTTTCAGTTTTAGTTTCCGGCAAAGCAGCTGTTTTGCTAGCCCTAGCCCCATCCGCATCGGAGCTTTTAGAGCCAGCTTCTTCACTTGTAGACTCTTGTTGTTTAGCTATTTCCTCGAGTACAGATACCAGCTGCATCAAAGGTGTTTGCAAAGAACCCACCAAGAGCTGATACAGCTCATTCTGCGAAGGCATGCTGCCATACAGGCGAACATCGGCAGCTTCAATCAGCTCGCCGGCATAGAGACCGCCTAAAATGACAACTTTTTCTTCTTTTTCAATTTCAAAAAGTTTTTTCGCCGAAGAAGAGAAGCTCTCGCCATCGGAGATAGCCGTAGCCACCATGCCCTTCAGCCAAGATTCTTGAACTGAAATGTTTTCCAAGTTCAAGGCACAGCTAGCCAAAGTGTTTTTCATGACACGAACAGTACCGCCGTCTGCTCGTAATACGCCTCTTAGCTCATCAAAATCTTTAACAGAAAACCCTTGATAATTAAAAAACACCAAAGATTTTCCCTTAATAAGTTGTTGAAAACCCTCAACGTTTTGTTTTTTTTCTACATTTGCCATAGTATTTCAGCTAAGTATTTTACGATACTATTTTACGATACGCTCTCGGCTTTAGCCAAACTACGCCTATTTAAGCGAACAGACTTCCCCATGGTAGAGGAAATATGCATTGATTTAATATAATCACCCTTCAAATCACTTGGCTTCTTTTTCAAGACGTTTACAAACAGCTCTAGAGCATTTTCTATGAGAGCTTTTGAATCCATCGATTTTTTTCCTACAGAAAAATTAAGAATGCCATGTTCATTTGCTCTATATTCTTTCCGACCTGCCTTCACAGCTTTTACTGCCTCTGCAATGTTGCTGGTAACAGTTTTGGCTTTGGGAGAAGGCATAAGCCCTCGCGTTCCAAGAATACGAGCAATTTTGGCAACATCCCGCATCATGTCGGGGGCGGCGATAGCCACTTCAAAATCCAGCCAGCCTCCGCTTATTTTTTCAATAAGCTCAAGGCCGCCAACTTCATCGGCGCCTGCAGCCTTTGCCTCATCGGCCTTATCGCCTTTGGCAAAAACAATCACTTTTTTTGATTTGCTAAACCCATGCGGAAAAGTAATGGTATCTCTTACAACATGCTTTTTCAGCAAATTCAGATTAAACGACATGTCAACTGATTCGTCAAACTTCACAGAATTCTGTGTTTTTAACACTTCCACCGCTTTATCTAAAGCATGCTCTGCCACGCTATCTTCTATAGACTTAAAACGCTTACTTATTTTTTTCACCGATGATATACTCCTTGCTCCGTAATCAATAAAAGAGAAACTACTCTTCAATCGCCACAAGCACGCCCATGCTCCGGGCAGTACCAGCAATAACTTTTTTAGCAGCTTCCATAGAAACCGCATTTAAATCGTTCATTTTAATTTTAGCAATTTCTTCAAGCTGTGCGCCGCTTATAGTCGCCACCTTATTCTTATTAGGCTCGCTAGAACCCTTGGCCAAATTAAGTACCTTCTTAATAAGCACGGCTGCAGGTGGCGATTTTTTTATAAAGGTAAAAGTCTTATTATCATAAATAGTAATAACAACAGGAATGATGAGACCAGCATCTTCTTTTGTGGCATCATTAAATTGCTTACAAAAGTCCATCATGTTCACGCCAGTCGGCCCCAAGGCCGTGCCTACCGGAGGAGCTGGCGTCGCCTTACCCGCTTGAATTTGCAGTTTTAATACTTTTTTTACGTTTGCCATACTTACATGCCTAGCCCCTCCCATAGCTATGGGGATTCAGGGTTTTTTATTGTTTTTTTACTTTGTAGTAATCAATTTCCACAGGCGTTTCACGGCCAAAAATCTCGATACTCACATTCAGTTTTCCTTTATCCGGATACACAGCCTTCACCGATCCAGAAAAGTTATTAAAAGGCCCATCAACAATAAGCACTTTCTGCCCCACATCAAAATCTATTTGCACAGAGCCGGGCTTAGCCGATTCTTCTGCGCCTGTACTCAATATCGACTCCATCTCGATATCGCTTAAGGGTATAGGGTCTCCTAAGCCTTGGTGCAAAAATCCCGTAACATAAGGGGTTTCGCGAATATAGTTTTTGGTCTCCGCATCCAATTGCATTTTCACACAGAGGTAGCCCGGGAAAGATTTCTTTTTTACTTTTCTTTTTTTGCCATTTTTATAAATAGTTTCGTAATATACAGGCACCACCACCTCTTTAATGGCATCAAAACTATCTTTTTCAATCCTTTTCTTTAAGGCTTCCTGCGAAATAAATTCTTTTCCCGATTGAGCATGAACCACAAACCAGCCAAAAACCTTTGTGGATACTTGTTTTTCTTCAGCCATAGATGCTAAGCCTACCTAAGTAAGCGCGATTTAAGCCTGGTATAAATGATAATAACAAGCACGGTAACCAGCACAAATAACACAAAAGTAAGTTCACTAAAAAATATCTTGAAAAACGATACGTTGTCAACCACCACAAAACGCACCAAAGACGAAGAGCCTAAGTCAACGAAAAATAGCATAGCCGAAACAACAGCTATGGATGTCGATACTATAATCGTAGAATTCAGCACCTCATCTCTTGATGGCCATGTTGTTTTGTCCCTGAGTTCCGTGTGAACATCTCGAATAAAATTCAATATTTTCTTAATCATAACTCTTCTTTCTCCACTAGTTAACCTTAAAGGAAACCTTTATACCCTCGCTACAAGCTAGGCTATGGCTTTATACCCTCGCACTACACTACAGGCCAGGAAGGATTCGAACCCTCACGCATGGATTTGGAATCCACCGCTCTAACCGTTGGAGCTACTGGCCCATCTACTAAAACCTTTTTCTTTA
>JAUXHF010000257.1 GCA_030621685.1 Spirochaetota bacterium | reverse complement strand
AAGCCAAGCCAAGCCTAACGCTTTGTTCTTACATGAACCTTTCTCGAAACTCGATGAGCAAAATCGCAAAAACTTTCGGAGAAAACTTTCGCAGTTTTGTTTTTCAGCAGATAGCCGATTACCAGCTTCCTACCATTATGGTAACTCACGAAACACGAGACTACGCAGCCATCCCTAAGGCCATGCATGCTAAGCTTTTTCAGCTCTAAAAAAATCTTGGCGCAAGCAAAATTTGCGCTTGAAAGAAAGGGCATGCATGCACTCTCTAGCGGGCGAAGCTGCATGTATTTCTTTCATCTGCCGCCTTGCCAAGCCAGGCCAAGCCTAACGCTTTGTTCTTACATGAACCTTTCTCGAAAATCTGTTCTAAAAAAACTCTTAGTTTTTAAAATTTACTTTTATTCTAAAACACTATCGCTTCGTTAGCCCTTTCAAAAAACACCATAGCTTGCTAGGCTAAACAAATTTAAATTTTAGGCTTTTTTAAATGCCGATATCATGTCCTTAATGCCCGGTATCGTTTCCAACTGATGGCTATGCTTCGGCTCAAAGTATTGTATCAGACTTCGCTCGCTTTTGCCTACCAATACCGTAAAGTAATACATACTGTATCCTGGAGCCACCACCACCGGATGATAGCCTTTATCGATAAGGAAGGTGCTGCCATCTTTGACCTTGTATAGTTTTTCCGATGTCTCGCATCCCTGCTGATCTAAGGTATAAAGAAATTGAGCGGCAAAACCTTTGCTGGGATTAAAGCGAAAGTAATAAAGCTCTTCGTGAAGTGTCTCGGCTATGCCCGAAGCTGTCTTTCTGTCTTGATCATGTTTATGCGGCGGGAATCCAGACCAGCCTCCCTCGCCTACGGTAAAAAGCTCACTCACCAGCAGCCTACCAACACGGCCAGAAGCATTTCTGCCTAAGATATGTAAGATTTTCCTATGGGTTTTTGTGTCATCGCTACCGTATTGTACTTTTTCAATATCTTTTTCACGCAAGGCAAAGGGGGCGTATTGCTTGTCAATTTTCCCGCCGGCAATGAAGAACTCTACCCGCAAAGATTTCGCCCTAACGTTTACCTGCATGCCTCGGGGCAGATAAACCGCCTCGGGATAGCCGCTGAAAACATCACGGCGAACACCTATGTCTTTATAAGACTGGCCGCCTACCGTAACATCTAGGCTGCCGGCTATCACCACCAAAACGCTTTCATGCGCTCTTAGTTTTTGAGCGTAACTCTCTCCCTCTGCTAAGACCACTCTGTTGAAATATATCAGCGGCAACTTGGCGTTATTTTCTTCTAAAATAGCCTTGTTGTGATTTTCGTAAAATGGCTTGTGGTTATCTGTTAAGCCTACCGTCTCTGGCTCTTTTATGCGTTTTGTTTTAGCTTCCATGAAACCTCTCTTCTTTAATTTTTAAGTTCTCATTTTTTAATTTTGCTGTGCCTCTAAAAAGGCGTTTATTTCGAGGCTGCTGGGCATAGCTTCAGCGCAGCCCTCTCTTGATACCACCATAGCCGCCGATGCCTGCCCTTTTTGGCAGGCCATATCTACTAAGCCATCCGCTAGCAAAGCCGCCAAAAATGCCGAGAGAAAGGCGTCTCCTGCCCCATAGGGTTTTTTAGCCTTTACATTAAAAGCAGCTTGCTGGCTAAGCAATATTTCCTTGTTTTTCTTATAACCGTAAAACAAGCCATCTCTGCCTTGTTTGGCTATAAAAAGCTTTATGTTAAATGATTCTTCATTTAACATAAAGCGGATCATGCTTTTTTCTAGGCTGGGCTTACTTGCCTGCCCGGTAGTCTTAGGCTTGCTTTCCGCTGCTGTTTCTTTTTTATATTTTTCTTGAAAAACTTCGGCTAAGCAAAGCAGCTCTGTTTCTTCGCTATTGGCAATAAGCACATCGGCAAGACCAGCCGCAGAAAAACAGATGTCGGCAGCCTCCTCTTTACTCTTCCAAGTATAGGGGCGGTAATCTATGTCTAAAAATATTGGCACAGCATAGCGCTTAGCAAGTTTAAGCAAATGAAAAACAGCCGCCCGTGAAGGTTCTGCCGAAAGTGCCGTGCCAGTGATGACTATTGCTCGCATGCCTTTAATCTGCTCTTCCGCAATATCTTCTTTTTGCATATTCAAATCGCTAGGGTGATTCCGATAAAAAACAACTTCTGGAACAGGCCTTGTTTCTAGCAAGGCTAGTGAAGTTCTGCTTTTTATATCCTTGTCATAAAGAACGAAAGAGCAATTGACTCCCTCTTTTTTTAGGAAAGCAAGAACGCCGCGGCCAAGCGCATCATCGGAAATTCGTGTAAGCAGAGCTGCCGCATGCCCAAGCCGAGCTAGCCCCACCGCCACATTCGCCGCCGAACCGCCTAAAGATTTTTTCAGCCTTGTTGTGCTGGCTAAACTAGCCCCCTCTGGAACATATAAATCTACCCCAGCGCGCCCTAAGCAAAGCAGCTCTATCTCTTTATTATTTTTAGCAAAAGAAATTCCAAGCTCGCCCAGGCTAAGGCTTTCTGTAGCTGCTGTGTTTATAACTGACATGAATGAGCTGCGTAATTAGCTGGCATGAATTTTAGCTGGTATGAATTAACTGGTATGAATTAACTGGTATGAATTAACTGGTATGAATTTTAGCTGGCATGAATTAGCTGGCATGAATTAATTCTTGTTGCTATCTTTTTATAGGCTAGGTGTTAAGACGGCTCGGCTTCC
>JAUXHF010000232.1 GCA_030621685.1 Spirochaetota bacterium | reverse complement strand
ATCAGAGCGCTTGTGGACTATTTACAAGCAGCTCGATAATTTTTATTTCTCGGAAACAAAGGCCAGGGCCTACGATACGCTGCTAACGCAAATTTATAAAAAGCGTATTCCTATTAAGACCCAATCAAATTATCAGTTTGACTTCGGAAAAATAGAGATGAAACACATGCTAGGCTTACATGATGCGGTCTTAGAGACCATGATGGAAGGCATCATAGAAGATAACATTATTATTTTAAGTGACGATGGACGGTTTTTCTGTGAGAACCTTGTGAATCTTGAGAAAGAAGTAGGCTTTGCTCGGAAGATGGAGCAGCGTAAACGGAAAATCATCAGCAGTCGCGAGAAAACTGGCAGCTAAATTCGTTTTAGTATCTTCTTTTGGCTTTGTAAGAATTTTTGGAAGGGGAATACTCTACTCTTAATATTGTTTGAAGAGTAAGTTAGCTAAATTTCTTGCTAACCAATTTTCTAATAAGCATAGCTAAAAGATAGGTCTAAGTAAAAAATATTTGAAAAATTCTTATGGACAAATTTGTCCGAAGTAGCCCGGCAAGCAAAGGTCTTGTAATAAGCATTATTGCAGGCTATGGTAGGGACTATTCTTATGGGCATGTTCTGCGATCGGCGAAGATGCTGGGGCTGCTAAGATACCTGCTCCGCCCAGCGAGAGCTTCATCTGCAGCGTCTCTTGTAGTAAGCCAGCTTAAGTTTTGCGTCTTTTCTCCATGTACAGGGCGGGGAAAGAATTTAGATAAGAATTTTTTGATGCAAAAAGAAGGAGAGCTGCAAGCTAACATACAAAGCATACTTGGCAAAAAAGCAGTAAGCTCCCTTACTTTGTTTAACAAGGTAAGCGATGTTGTAAGCTATGCGAAACCAATAGAGAATCATCTTATGATCCTCGATTGCCGAGAAGCTGCCGAGGCAATTGTTAAGGCCGTATATGAGCGCCCTAAGGAGGCCGTATCAAAGATAAGCGGCAAAGTGCTATGTATTGTTTTCGATAGCAGAGCACATGGTTTTGTTCATCCCTTGCAGGCTCCGGCCTATAGAATAGACAGCCTGCCACAGCTTAGGCCCATGAAGGTGAACTGGATGGCCTTGCACTACACACTGGCTAAGGTAAGAACAAAGAAGCCGAGTAGCCTTGAAAAAAAAATTTCATTGCTTTTAGCAAAGACGAAAACTAGCCCAGCTTTGGCTACTATCCGTAAGATTCTTAGGCAAAGAAAACGTTTTGTATTTCTTTATACGGGCAATATTCAAAAATCAAAGTATTTAGCCAAAGCCGTGCATGCGTTGAATGTCAGCTCTGGGTATCTAGCTAACGTAAAAGAAAAAGCATATGTGGAATGCCTTGTTGTTTGCGGCGCTGAAGAGGGAGGTAAACTGGAAAATAAGCTGCGAGGGCTGTGGTCATCAGAGACTTCGCAGCAGCATGATAGGGCTAGCCAGCTTAGCATATTGGGGGGCTGCTCGGAGGAGCTTTTTGAAGTTTTGCGCGCTGCTGCTGAACTTTTTATTACGCATTTTGGAAGAGCTGCCTTGCGTAGGGCTAGCGAAGAGAAAGCGCTTTTGCTCCTTCATCCTAGCGGCTATCATCATGCCTTAGCAAAAGAACATATAGGCGGATATTATGAAGTGCCAGAATTAGCAGCAGCCCTGGCCAGCTCTGGCCGGCTAGGCGGGTCTTTGAGGAAGTCATGGCTGGGAAGCAGGGTACAGGTAAATAGGCAAGATCCTTCGCTGGCTTCTTTTATGTACGAAGTAGCTAAGGCTTTTCCGCAAATAAGAAACAGCTGCCCGCTTTGTGCCAGCGGGCTGGTTCAGCCGATATTTCGTCATCGGGCTTATACCTTAATGCTTTGTTGGTCTTGCCGAAGTATTTTTAAAAATAGATTTTGCTCGCCTCAATTTTTTCATTCAAAAAACATGAGTTATAAAAAGGAATACTTTCTAAAAGAGTATAAACAGCAATACGGACGGAGCTACCTAGAAGACAGGGGCCCGCTAAAAGCGCTAGCAGAAAGGCGTTTAGAGAGAATTGAAACCTTGTTAGAAGAGCCTGGTGCTTGGCTACAAAGAGATAAAGATAAGGTACTTAGAAAAGCAGCCAGAAAAGTTTTGGATATAGGCTGTGCCTATGGGTTTTTTTTAGATGTAGCCAAGCAGGGTAGCGCCAGTGCTAGCGGTAGTGGTAGAGCTAGCCTTAAAAGAAGAGGAAGGTTATGGGGTTGGGGAAAGCCTTGGAAAACAATGGGCTTAGAAATTTCAAAACATGCCCATGCCCATGCTGCGAAAAACCACAAGGTACTTTTAGGCGATGCCTATGTTAGCCTAGGAAAGCTAAAACGAAGCCATAAAAACTTGTTTACGGCCATTACCATGTGGTATGTATTCGAACACATAGAGAATATTGAGGCTTTTGTTGCTAGGGTTTTGCCTTTATTGAAAGAAGGGGGAATACTTGGGCTAGCTGTTCCGAATGCCTATGGTTTAAGCGCTCGTTTTTCAAAAGAGCGGTTTTACAGCCACTCACCAGAAGACCATGCCTTTATTTTCTCGAAGCGGGGGCTAGAGGTTTTTTTCGAAAGCCATCAGCTCCAGCTTGTTTCTTATGCATGCACGGGAATTCATCATAACAGAGCCTTAGGGCTAGCAGGATGGAAAAATTTTTTTCTGCGTAATTTGGCTAGGCTTGTGGGGGAAAAAGGCTACAAGAAAATAGCGAGGGCATGGAATTTGGGCGATACTATGGAATTATATTTTAGGAAAACAAAGGCAGCATCGTAAATTCTGCTATCACTATCAGGCAGGCAGGCAGGCATAACCCAGCCTTTATTTTCTCGAAGCGGGGGGAGGAGGCTAGAGAGGTTTTTTTTGAAAGCCATCAGCTCCAGCTTGTTTCTTATGCCTGCCCGGGAATTCATCATAACCGAGCTTTTATTTCTCGAAGCGGGGCTAGCAGGATGGGGAATTTTTTTCTGCGTAAAATTTGGCTAGGTTGGCTAGGCTTGTGGGGGGAAAGGGCTACAAGAAAATAGCGAGGGCATGGAATTTGGGCGATACTATGGAATTATATTATATGTTAGGAAAACAAAGGCAGCATCGTAAATTCTGCTATCAAGCCGGCATAACCGAGCCTTAGAGCTGGGCTAGCGATGGGGAATTTTTTTCTGCGTAATTGGCTAGGCTTGTGGGGGAAAAAGGCTAGAAGAAAATAGCGAGGGCATGGAATTTAGGCGATACTATGGAGTTATATTATATTTTAGGAAAACAAAGGCGTCATC
>JAUXHF010000199.1 GCA_030621685.1 Spirochaetota bacterium | reverse complement strand
GCCGCTGTTATCGGTAGCTGTAGGTGGGGTCCAACTTACCACTGCTCCTGAAGCACTGGCAGCTCCTATTGAAAAAGAACTTGGGCAAGTAACTACCGGAGGAATGGCGTCTACTTCTATTAATGCTACGGTAAAATCACAAGAAGCAGTACTGCCAGCAGCATCGCTAACAGTTGCTATAACAAGATTTATTCCTGTACTAAAGAAAGCATTTGTACCAAAGAAAGTATTATTTCCTTTAGTATATGTTATTATATTGTAAGGCGGCAAGCCACCAACAACAGTAGCACTGCCATAAGCTACTGTAGTACCACCAGTACCCAATGGTATCTCTTCAGAAATATCAGCTGGGCAAGTAAGGCTTATGGCTGGTCCTACTATTAATGTAACGGTAAAAGTACAAGTTGCGACAGCACTATTACTATCAGTAGTCATTGCTGTAACTGTAGTTGCTCCTGTAGGAAAGGAAGAACCACTTATAAGGCTATATGTTGTAGCGTAGGGCGGCATGCCACCAACACCAATAGCACTGCCATAAAATACTGTAGCAGCATCAGCACCAAAAGCAATATTTTTAGTAACATCAGCTGGGCAAGTTAGGCTTAAGGCTGCACCTTCAGCTACTACCGTTACGACAAAACTACACCTGGCTTCGTTGGCAGAGCCATCTGCAAAGGCATAGATAACTGTTGTATCGCCTATAGGGAACGTATCACCAGACTTGTGAGTTTGGGTAAAAGTGGGTTCTACCCCGCTGTTATCGGTAGCTGTAGGCTTATTCCAAAATATAATTTCCCCCGAAGCGCCCCCAGCACTTATTCCCGAAGCAGCAGTTGGGCACTTAGAAATTACCGGAGGCGTGCTGTCTACTGCTGTTACCGTTACATTAAAACCACAAACGCCTTCGTTTTTGTTATCATCTGCAAAGGAATAGGAAACTCTTGTTGTGCCTACACGGAACGTATCACCAGAATTGTGAGATTGAGCAGCTACCATAGCCATGCCACTGTCATCTATAGCTGTAGGCTCGTCCCAAGTGGCTACTCCTAATGTAGCACCTAAACCAACTTCTACATTAACATCAGGTGGGCAAGTAACTACCGGTTTTGTGGTGTCAGCACTTGTTACCGTTACAGTAAAACTACAAGATTTGGTATCGCCCGCAGCATCGATAACAGTAGCTATAACAATAGTTTCTCCTGTATTAAAGGAAGTACCACTTTCATGGCTATATGTTATAACGTAGGGCGGCATTCCACCAGAAGCAACAGCAGGAAGAATATACATTATTATACCACTGTCATCACCAAATGGAATATTACGAACAACATTAGCTGGGCAAGCTATGCTTAAGGGGGTGTCAGCAGCCATTCTTACTGTTACGAAAAATGTACACTGGGCTTCGTTGCCCGAAGGGTCTGTGGCGGTAACTGTAACAGCTGTTCTGCCTACCATGTAAGTAGCAAGTATGCTAGCTCCTATATCAGAAAACTCAATGCCATCTGATAAATAACTAATCACTGCCATCCCGCTGTTATCGGTAGCGGTAGCCTCAGGGAATTGTACGGATGCACTAGATGCACCTACATTGGCTTCCTCTAAAATATCCCGGGGGCAAGTAATCATTGGAGGCACGCTGTCTCTTACCGTTACGGTAAAACTACAAGTGGCGGTGTTCTCGGAAATGTCCATAGCCGTATAGGTAACTGTTGTAACGCCTATAGGGAACGAAGCACCAGAACGGTGAGTTTGGGTAACAGAGAGAACTTCCGTTACCTCACCTGTAGCGGTAGGCTCACCCCAAGTTGCCACTGCTCCTAAACTACTCGTAACTACTTCATTGATACTACCCGGGCAATCAGTAATTGTTGGAGCTGTGATGTCTGCGCCTGCTTCTCTTACCGTTACGGTAATATCGCAAGTCATCGTATCATCACTATTTGTAACCGTAGCCGTAATGGTTGTTTCGCCTATTGGAAAATCATCTACAAATGAACTCCTAAGAGTTACGACCTTGCCTCCTTCGTCAGTAGCAACATAAGTGGGTATACTACCAGCGCCACCAGTGACTGTGGCTGCCATCCACGTTACCTCTGCCATGTCAGCCGTTCCAATAAGAGCTGCCAAATCAGGGTTTGCTGGGCAAGTAATAACTAAAGGCTCTTTTCCTACTGTTGCCGTTACGGTAAAAGTACAAGTGGCTTTGTTACTGGAAGTGTCGATAGCCGTATAGGTAACTGTTGTAACAACGTCCACAGGGAACGCACCACCAGAATTGTGAGATCGAGAATTTATCGTAGCCGTGCCGCTGTTATCGGCAGCTGTAGGCTCGCTCCAAGTGGCTACCCCTGATGTAGCATCAAAAGCAACATCTATAATAATATCATCGGGGCAAGCAATTACCGGAGGAATGATGTCTGCGGTTACCGCTATAGTAAAAGTACAAGTGGGCATGACACCAGCATTTGTAGCCGTAGCCGTAATGGTTGTTATGCCTACTGGGAAATTATCTGCAAAGAAGCCGCCAAGAGCTACGGCGTTGCCATCGTTAACGGCAGTATAGCTAAAGGTTGTTTCGCCCTCGCCGCCAGTGGCTGTGGCTGCCACCCACATTACAGGTGCCCCTCCATCAACAAATACAGCAAGTATAGCATCATGGCTTTCAGGGCAAGTTATAGCTAGCTCTTGGCTTTCTTCTGCTCTTGTTATGTCTACAGTAATATCGCAGCTTCCTTTGTTGCCAGCTCGGTCGAATACAGCTAGCGTCATGGCTATCATAGTTGTTGTACCTTGAGGCACCTTATACGTACCACCTTCCATGCCAAAAATATTTCCGCTTATCTCATACTTACCGCCACCTCCTTGGCTTAAAGTAAAAAGTTCAGTACCTCCTGCACTCGTAACCATAATAGCGCCAGTATTAGTATTATTAGTAGTAGTAACATCATCATAACCACTTACTGTTACAGATTGCAGGTGGCTGTCAATGGTAACTGTATAAATATAATCATCATTGACTGCTAGGAAACCAAATAGGCTATCTGATGGGCCTAAGCCACCTAAATCTTCGAAACGCACCCTCTCGTTTAAAGAGGTGTTTAATACATTTTCAAAGCTAGTTTGCGTGTATCCTAAATTTATAGTTTTTTTAGGGTAACAGTATTCCGTTGAATCTACAGTACTTGGCGCTGTTTCATCTAGCAGATGCTCGCCGATGAGGGCTACTTGGTAATATTTGCTTACAGCACCAGTGCCAACCGTGCCAGCCCTGCTTTTCACGACAAGCATATAATTTTTGCCAGCTGTTAGCCCACTGGCTTCGCCAGCAGGAGTAACAGTAAAATCTGCACTGCTTGTGTCGGATTTTCCTAGTGTTTCAACAGCTGCTAATAGTGTTTCAAGCATGGGGTCGCCAGCACCGATACCACTATCTGTTACAGCGTAATAGCTAAGAACGCTAAGAACGCCGTTATTCGTGGAAGGTGCAAAACCAAGCAAGGTTTGAACATCAAGCGTGGGTGCTATAGCATTAGTATTATTAGTGTCAATATAAAGCCCACCTGTAACAGCGTCTTCTCCATCAGCAGTTTTCGGATTATTAGTTGTTAAGATAGTAGGATATACATCCCCAGGCCTAAGGTAAAGCTGGTACGCCCTAAGGTTCCGAGAAAACTCAGGAACAAAAGATCTTGGCTGGAGCATAGACGCATATGAAATACTTCCATCAACCTCTGAAATTGTGTTCGCAATAAGGATATTACTACCTATCATAGTATCAAAGCCTGTAGCAAGGCTAGATAGCTGAACAATATTAGCAGGATCAAAAGCTACTGCGGTTATTCTTGGGTCTGGCAGGCTGGTGGGAGTGAATACCACTGAAACTTTAACTGAAGTACCGCCATTTCTATCTGTTAGTTCTATGATAACCTCAATGGCTTGGTCTGGTGCGAATGCACTACCAAAAAAGTTGGTATCAAGCGTAAGCTCTACATTTCCATCGGTGTCATAGGCTAAGGAATAAAAACTAT
>JAUXHF010000285.1 GCA_030621685.1 Spirochaetota bacterium | reverse complement strand
AGCTTGGAGACATGCTTAAGCAGGTCTTGTATTTTGCATTGCGAGAAGCTAGTGAATACCTCAAAACAGAATTGCCATACCTACAAGAAAGAGAAAATTTTGAAAGTTACGAGGATATTATCCGAGCCTTCATAGCTTTAAGTAAAAGCGAAAACATAGCTTTAAGTAAAAGCGAAAAGAGCAGCCCTGCAGCCCCAAGTAAGCTAGCTTTAACAAAGCTCCAAGATCGTTTTAGCCATCGCTTTAAAGCCTTTATGATAGATGAGGTGCAAGATGCGAATGTAAAATTGCTAAAGCCTTTCCAAACCTTATTAAAAGATATGGACTTTATTTTCTATATTGGTGATCCCAAACAATCAATATTCTCGTTTCAGGGCGCCGATATTCGTTCGTATAAACAGCTAAAGCGAGGCATCAGCAGCGAGGGGCAGCTTCAGTATTTATCAAGTAACTACCGTTCCAAGCAGGGCTTAGTGCATGCCTTAAATTTTTTCTACGAAAAATCGCCACATCCTTTCGCCGATTCTCCAGATAGCAAGGATGGCGAAGATTCTCTGCAATACCAAAAAATGCATGCCGCCTCTCAAGAAAAAACAACAGCGGCAAAAAGCAACTCCCCAGGCTGCTTAGAACAAGAGGGATTTTTTTTCTTACATGCTTGGCAAGTACCCCAAAAATTCCGTGACAAAAAACTTAGCAAAGAAGTACAACACCAAATACTTCAGCAAGCTTTATATCTTTCGCTAAAAGAACGTTTAGCCAAGGCAGGAGAAAACAATACTCAAGCAGGAAGCAAAAACATCCTAGAAAGTATTAATAAAGCCCAAGCAAAACTCTTACAAGGTACAGCCATACTTGTGCGCACAAACAAAGAAGCCAAAGAACTCAAAAATTTTCTTGTTGGTCGTGGCATAGCAGCAAAACTGCTTTTCAGCCCAGAGAATAGTATTTTCCAATCGAAGCTGGCTAGCGACCTCTACAGCTTGCTCAAGGCGATATTCCTTCATAGCCCAAGCAGGTATCCTAGCCAAATAAATTCCGCTAAACATCGGGAATCGGCGCTGCGTTTGGCTATGGACGGCTGCTTTTTTTCGGCAAGTAGCCAGCCGCTTCTTTCAACTAGCCCAGAATGGAACAGCAGCGCCTACGCCCCATATTTTGCCAAGCTAGCAGCCATTTGGCAAAAAGATGGCCTTTTCGCCATGCTGCTCAGCCTTGAAATATCTTCAGAGCCAGTCTCCTTAAAAACCAGCAAAAAACCAGCGCCTCCGTCCTTTTCTTTGGCACAGCATTTTCTTTCTTCGCTTTCTTCAGCAAGCCAGCAAAACGATGATGACGAAGACCTAGTAGGAGTAGGCCAGCTGCAAGAAATGATGGAAGAGTTTTTCAAATTACGCGACCTTCTAAGCCAATACGAAGAGGCCATTCCCTATAGCCAAGAACAAAAAGCTACGTGGCTGCTTTCCTACCTACAAGAAAAAATTCATGCTGCAATTCTGGATGCCCTAAATAATAAATCCCCGCAAGACGGCGAAGAACGAGAGCCACCAAATTTCTATCATCCTCCCGCCGTTTCCATCCTCACTATTTTCAAAAGTAAGGGCTTAGAATTTGATGACGTGTACATTCCCTATTTTGCCAATAATAAAGAAGGCGCCGGTCTTCCTTCATCGAAAAACCTCTCTGTCAAGCCCAACGAAGAAGCTGGAGGCTTCACTTTAGACCTCTTACCTAGTAGCGCAGAGGCTAGCTCTCAGGATGATAAAAGCTCTCAATTAATCTCCCAAGAACAAAGGCGTCTTTTCTACGTAGCCCTAACACGCGCCAAGAATAACCTACACCTTTTTGCAATCAGTCATGAATTTGAAGCCAGTGTGTTAGGAAAATTTCTTGGCGCTTCTTCTTGGAAAGACATCTACGGCTTAGCTTCCAAGCAAGGCTCTGCTGGCCCATCGCCATCACTTATTCTTGAAATAAAAGAGCTTAAAAATGATAGCGAAATAAAAGATTTCCTGCAACCAGTCCCTTTGCAGGCTGCCGCGCAGCATGCTCAAAACATAACTCAAAACATAGCCAGAGATAGAGCAGGAAACTTCTTTCCAAAATTCCAAGAGGCATCTTTGCAGTTTGAAGGAAAGCCCTTAGGCTACGTCACCAGTTTTTCTGCCTTAAAAAATTCTTTTAAAACCCCTAAAAGCCTAAGCGAGGCAGCAGGCAATTCTTCAAATAAAAATTCAACAGGGCAAGATGGTCTTGTAAAAAGAAAACAAA
>JAUXHF010000123.1 GCA_030621685.1 Spirochaetota bacterium | reverse complement strand
TCTACGGGAAAAAAGCCGCCCAGAATGAGCTAGAATGAACTAGAATGAGCCAGCGGAGCTGCTGCGGGCAAGCCCACAAGGCCTAAGCAAATTAAGCTTTTATATATTAGCTTGGGTTGCTTAAATTGCTTATATTTGCTTATATACTTGATACGCCTTTTATAGGGAGGGGGATTTATGAAGATGAAGAATGGGCGGGCAAGCTAAGCGCCTTTACCTGATCGACAATAAGTTTGAGGTTAGCTTCTGGTGTATCGGGGTGTACCCCATGGCCTAAATTGACAATCCAGTGGGGATGAATTTTAAAAAACTTAAGATAGTTTTGCATATACTTTTCGAGGATATCGCTAGGCAAGTACAGAGGAAGGTGCGGGTCTATATTTCCTTGAAGCACAGTTTTTGCAGGGAGTTTTTTGGAAAGTGCCGCTAAATCCGTCTGGTGGTCTACGCCGAGAGCCGAAAGCGTGCTGATAGGCATGCTTTCAAGGCCTGCTGCTAGCCTAGGAAAGAAAATGAGAGGAAGCTGTTCCTTGTTTAGCCTCTGCGAGAGTTCCTCGATAAAGGGCATTATCCACAGCCGATATGTATCGGCGGGCAACAAACCGGCCCAGCTTTCAAAAATTTGAAAAGCGTCAACTCCATGATCTTTTTGTCCTAGGGCATATTTTAAAGAAGTTTTATTAATACAATCAATCCATGCCAAGGCTTGCTGGCTATTCTTGTATAGATAATCTAGAGCCTTTGTAAACAAACCAGAGCCGCCTTCAAAAAGATAAAGAAATACAGTAAAGGGAGCACCGCAGAAGCCCAGAAGCGGGACTTCTGGGCTTTTTTCTTTTACTAAGCTAATGGTTTTAAACACAGCTTTGAAATTTTCAGGATATCCTGCTGTGTTTAAATATTCAATACTCTGGGCGAGCAAGTTGGCTCTTTGGCTAGAGCTTAAATCTTTTAAAGCAGGGCTGACCTCTGGGCCATTTTTGCCAAAATTCACTTTGAAGCCCATGGCTTCTAAAACTACTAAAATATCAGAGAAAAGAATAGCAACATCAACGCCTAAGTCTTTGATAGGCAGCAAAGTTACTTGGCATGCCAGCTCTGGAGTATATAAAAGTTCCTGAAAAGAGTGCTTTTCCTTTAGCTGCCGATAAGAACGCAGTGCCCTGCCAGCTTGACGCATAAACCATACGGGAGGGCGCGTAACAGGCTCATGGCGCAGTGTTCTTAGGAACAAAGAGTTTTTAGCCGAGTTGTTAGCTAGATGAGCTGGCTTAAATGGCATGCAGGGCTTGGTCTAAATCGTAGATGAGGTCTTCGGAATTCTCGATGCCGGCAGAAAGACGTATTTGGTTTTCAGCAATGCCCATGGCGGCTCTTTTTTCTTGGCCCATTTCATGGTAAATAGTCTTGGCTATGGGAATAGCTAAGGTTCGTGTATCGGCAAGATGCGTGGATCGGCAAATGGTTTGTAAGCCATTCATAAAGGCCAAGACGTCAAGCCCTGTCTTGAGTTCAAAGGAAAGCAGGCCTGAAGGCTGCGTAAAATACTTTTTCATTCTTTCATGATGGGGATGGCTGGGAAGCCCGGGGAAATACACATGTTTAACTTTTGGATGCTGTTCTAAAAACTCTGCCAGAATCAAGGCATTGCGTATATGTTCTTGCAAGCGCAGGACTAATGTCTCGGCGCCTATGGAAAGCAAGGCGGCATTAAATGGCGAAAGTGTGCTGCCCATATCGCGGATGCCTTTTTTTTGTATTTGGTGTAAGCCGGCGTTATCGGGATGTTTTTGGCGATAGGGCTTGAATATATTCTGTTCATCTTTCCAATTGTAGTTGCCAAAGTCGCTTAGCGAGCCACCTAAGGCTGCCGAGTGTCCCCCTATATATTTGCTGAGCGAATGATGAGAAAAAGTAAAGCCGTAATCTTTGGGCTGGAAAAGATAGGGCGTGCTAAGCGTATTATCTACAAGTGATATTATTTTTTTTTCGGCAAGCAAGTTAGCAATGTTTTCGATGTCAGGAATGAAAACATTAGGATTGGAAAGAGTTTCAAAAAAAACCATTTTTGTATTTGGCCGAAGCGCGGCTTTTACTGTATCAACGGAATCAAAGCTGATGAAGTCATGCTGTATGCCTAAGTTTTGTAGGGTATCTATGAAGCTTTTTGTATTGCCAAAAATATGCGTGCTACTTAGCAGATGGTCGCCTTGCTTTAGCAAGGTTAGCATAGTAGCGGCAATGGCTGCCATGCCAGTAGCAAAACACAGTGTTTTCTTAGCATTTTCCATGATGCTAATTTGCTTTTCTAAGCTTTCTACTGTGGGCGAAGAATTCCTTGCATAGGTGAAGCTAGAGCTGTTTCCTTGAAAGGCAGCTATAAGCCCCTCTACTTTTTCGTAGTTAAAAGCTAACGAGGGCTGGATGCTTTCACGGAAAGCTCCGTGCTCGGCTCTTTGTTGTAGCTGGGCATGGAGTATTTTGGTGCTGAATCCCTGATTGGGCTTGGCAGGCTTTGAATTTGACATTATTTTAGAATTTTATAAACACGTATAGCTAGCTAGCTAGCCAGCAGCCTTGGATACTGTGGGTGAAGAATTTCTTGCATGGTGAAGCTAGAGCTGTTTCCTTGAAAGGCAGCTATAAGCCTCTCTACTTTTTTGTAGCTAAAAGCTAACGAGGGCCTTGATGCTTTCACGGAAAGCTCCGTGCTCGGCTCTTTGTTGTGGCAGGGCATGAAGTATTTTGGTGCTGAATCCCTGGTTGGGCTTGGCAGGCTTTGAAGTTGACATTATTTTAGAATTTTACAAACAGGCATAGCTTAGCTAGCCGGCAGCCTTGCTAGCCTTGAATACTGTGGGTGAATAATTTCTTTGCATAGGTGAAGCGTAGAGCTACTTCCTTGAAAGGCAGCTATAAGCCCTCTATTTTTTTGTAGCTAAAAGCTAACGAGGGCCTTGATGCTTTCACGGAAAGCTCTCTGCTCGGCTTTTTGTTGTGGCAGGGCTGAAGTATTTTGGTGCTGAATCCCTGGTTGGGCTTGGCAGGCTTTGAAGTTGACATTATTTTAGAATTTTACAAACAGGCATAGCTTAGCTAGCCAGCAGCCTTGCTAGCCTTGAATACTGTGGGTGAATAATTTCTTTGCATAGGTGAAGCGTAGAGCTATTTCCTTGAAAGGCAGCTATAAGCCCCTCTATTTTTTTGTAGCTAAAAAAGCTAACGAGGGCCTTGATGCTTTCACGGAAAGCTCTCTGCTCGGCTTTTTGTTGTGGCAGGGCATGAAGTATTTTGGTGCTGAATTCCTGATTGGGCTTGGCAGGCTTTGAATTTGACATTATTTTAGAATTTCACAAACACGTAAGCACGCATAGATAGCTAGCTAGCCAGCAGCCTTGTTGTCTTGGCAGCATATCTGAAAGAGCATGAGGCAAAAATATTGACGTGAAAATATTGGCATATTTTATTGGCATATTTTCCTAAAGGTTTCTTTATGTTTTGAGTATACGTTCTCGTTCTCGTTCTATGAGCTAGGAGGTTTTAATATCGGTAGCTATCTTGCTTAAAGGGACCTTGGATGGGAACGTTAATATAGTTAGCCTGTTTTTGGCTAAGCGTTTCTAATTCCACCGAAAGTTTTTTCAAATGCAGCATGGCTACTTTTTCATCGAGAGACTTTGGCAGAGTATATACTTTGTTTTTATAGTTATGGCTGTTTTGGAAAAGCTCTATTTGGGCGATGACCTGATTGGTGAAAGAGGCCGACATAACAAAAGAGGGATGCCCTGTAGCACAGGCAAGGTTGATAAGCCGCCCTTCTGCTAACACGATAACTTCTTTGCCGTCAAGATTGAAAGTATCAACTTGAGGCTTAATGGTTACTTTGGTGTCGCCATAGTTTTCATTGAGGTATTTCATGTCAATTTCGTTATCGAAATGCCCTATATTGCAGACGATGGCTTTGTCTTTTAGCATATGAAAATGCTTAGCTTGAAAAACATTAAAGTTTCCTGTGGCGGTAACGACAATATCGGCTCTTGGTGCTGCCTTATCCATGGTAAGCACTTCAAAGCCTTCCATGGCGGCTTGTAGCGCGCAAATGGGGTCAATTTCAGTGACCATCACACGGATGCCATTGGCTTTAAGGGCGGCGGCAGAGCCTTTTCCGACATCGCCAAAACCGGCGACAACGGCTGTTTTGCCGGCAAGCATAAGGTCGGTGGCTCGGCGAATGCCATCTACCAGCGATTCTCGGCAACCATATTTGTTGTCAAATTTTGATTTCGTTACTGAATCATTAACGTTTATAACGGGCAAAGGAAGATTGCCTTTTTGTTCTCTTTCGTGAAGCCTAAGCACGCCCGTTGTTGTTTCCTCAGAGATTCCTTTTATGCCCGCTAGCAGCTGCGGGTATTGGTCCATGACCATAGCACTAAGATCGCCGCCGTCATCAAGTATCATGTTCAGTGGTTTCTTCTCCGTGCCAAAAAAGAGAGTGTCTTTAATACATTGATAAAAGTCTTCATCGCTCATGCCTTTCCAAGCAAAAACGCTAACGCCACGTTTGGCTATAGCAGCAGCCGCATGATCTTGCGTAGAAAAAATATTGCAAGAAGACCAGCGGACTTCTGCGCCCAATTCAAGCAGTGTTTCTATGAGTACGGCTGTTTGGATGGTCATGTGCAGGCATCCGGCTATTCTGGCCCCTCGCAAGGGGAATTTCCCTTTATATTCTTTACGCAGGGCCATAAGTCCGGGCATTTCTGCTTCGGCTAAGCGTATTTCCAAGCGTCCCCAATTACTGAGGCTAAGGTCTTTTACTTTAAAATCACTGAAATTGTTTGAATTGTTTGAATTGTTTGAATTGTTTGTATTGGCTGTGGCTAGAGTAGCCCTTTGTGTTTTGGTGTCGCTCATGCAAATATCCTTAAAATGTTTGAAATTGATAGGGCAAAGTTCTTAAGCTCTGTTTTATTTTTGATTTAATGCTTGTTTTTCGATTGAAAGGCTGAAATGATCCCTTAGCTCTTCAACCTTATCAAGCTGTTCCCATGGAAATGCTTTATTAGAGAAATGTCCATAGTTGGCGGTTTCTTCATAACTCCAACCAGAAGGCCGGGTAAGGTTTAGCTGCTTAATTATGGAGGCTGGGCGGAAATCGAAGATATTAGTATCTTGTAACATACGCTCAAGCAAGCCATCTTTAACAAGGCTGGTGCCATAACTATTTATGTTGATGGAAATGGGCTCTGCCACGCCAATAGCATAAGAGACTTGAATTTCGCAGCGCTGAGCCAAGCCTGCCGCCACAATATTCTTGGCTGCATAACGTGCAAAATAAGCACTCGATCTATCTACTTTAGAGGGGTCTTTTCCAGAAAAAGCACCGCCGCCATGGCGTCCCATGCCGCCATAAGTATCAACAATTATTTTTCTTCCGGTTAAGCCGGCATCTCCATGCGGGCCGCCAATAACAAATTTCTTAGTGGGGTTAATATAATACTTTGTACTATCTAAGAGAAGCCCCGTGTCTCCCAGCAGTTTCTTTAGTTCTTCTTGAAGTGTTTGTTCAATTATATCCACATCAATATCATCGGTTTGATGCGAGAGCACGATGGAGCTTATGCCTACTGGCTTATCGTCTTCGTAACGCACGGATACCTGGCTCTTTGCATCTGGTCGAAGGAAGCTAATTTCCTTTGATTTGCGCAATTTCGAAAAATGTCTGACAATACGGTTACTTAGGCTTATTGGCAGGGGCATATTATCTTGGTTTTCATCTGTGGCATAGCCGAACATCATACCCTGATCGCCAGCGCCTAGTTCTCCGCTTTTTTTGTCAACGCCCGCGCTGATATCTTGTGATTGGGCATGCAGCAAACTTTTATATTTAAAAGTATTGTAGCAAAAATAATAGTCTTTACTATCATAGCCTATATCTCTGACGACTCGTCTTGCTATATCTTCGGTATTCACAGATTCCCAATTACTGGCTTTTATTTCGCCAAGGTTCATAACAAAGTCTGTTGTGGTGGCTGTCTCGCAGGCCACACGAGCATGGGGGTCTTTTGCTAAATAGGCATCTAATATGGCATCAGAGATGCGGTCACAAATCTTATCGGGATGTCCTTCAGAGACTGACTCTGAAGTGAAAATATAACTAGACATAATTTCTTGGTTTTTTGT
>JAUXHF010000052.1 GCA_030621685.1 Spirochaetota bacterium | reverse complement strand
GCATATTTTTAGAACCTATCTTCAGAAAGATAGCGCTTGAAAAATCAGAAAAAAACCAAAATTGATAACGCTTAGCTAAGCAGAAATTAAGAAGTATCAAGGATGCCCAAACTGCCCATCATGAAGCTGCCTCACTTCGCCTTATAATAACTCGTAACGCCAATAAAAGAAAATAAAAAGAAATTAGATAGCCCCCATGCCCAGCAAAGCTCTAACAAAAGCAGTTAAGCCGAAAAATTCTCTGAAAAAGAAACTTAGCCTAGCCGAGAAGAAATCTCGCCCAATAAAAAAACTATCTCCGAAAAAAACTAACAAAGCCCCAGCACTTGTTCAAATTGAGAAATTACATATGGTTTTTTCCACGAGAAGCAGCGAACGTCCCTTAGAAATATTAAAAAACATCAATTTCACCGTGAACCAACGAGATACCGTTGCTATTATGGGGAAATCTGGATCGGGGAAATCTACGCTACTCTCACTCATCACAGGCCTGGAAAAACCTAGTGGTGGCCGAGTGCTAATCGATAACACCAATATTTTCATGCTTGATGAGCCTAGTCTCACCAAGTTTCGCGGGCTTAATATCGCCATAGTTTTTCAGCAGTTCCATCTTATTTCGCATCTGACGGCCTTAGAGAATACGATGCTCCCTCTGCATTTAACAGGCAGGCCGCACATGGCTATTCAGAAAGCAAAAAAGGCATTAGCACAAGTGGAATTGAGTCATCGCGAATATTTTCTGCCCAGCCATTTAAGTGGCGGTGAGCAACAACGCTTGGCTATTGCTAGAGCCTTATGCATCCAACCTAAACTCTTAGTTGCCGATGAGCCTACCGGAAACTTAGATGATGAGACCAGTAACACTGTCATGGATAGCATGTTTCATGTCGTAAAGCAAAACAACATAACTCTGCTCTTGGTCACGCATGATAAAGATTTGGCTAAACGCTGCAAAAAACAATTTATTCTAGAACGTGGCGAACTTCACCCCGTTTAAATCAGCGTTTCCAAATAAGCACTTCTACATGAGCTTAGTAAAGCCTTAGTATGTGTAGGTATGAACTCGACATGAAAATTTCAAAAATATTTTTACTCAAACTTGCTGCTAGCGAGCTTTTAAATCAAAAAAAGATTAGCCTCTTTTTTGTCTTGAACTTAAGTGTGGGCTTACTTTCATTCTTGCTCTTAGATAGCTTTGAACGCAGCCTACAAATCCATCTGGAAAACAACTCTAAGAGCATCATGACCGCCGACATTCGTGTCTCTGGTCTCAGAGGCTTTTCTGCCCAAGAAAAAACCTATCTTCAAGAAAACGTTGGCGAGGCTAATTTCTCCCAGCGGCTATCTTATCTTAGCATGAGTCGCCATGGCGAAAAAACCTTGATGGTGCAGGTAAACGCTGTAGATGCAAAATTTCCTTTGTACGGCGGCTTTCTCATCAAGAATTTTAACGATGAAACTGTGCCACTCTCAAAAGTTTATGCCGATTTGCAAAGCCCCAGAAGCCTAGCCGTATTTCCCGAGATTGTTTATGCCTTAGATCTCAAAGAAGGCAGTATCCTCAACATTCGTGGCAAGCCCTATACCGTAAAATATATTGTTGCCGAGGATGCTGGATCGGGCAACAATTTCTTTTCAGCTTTCGCGCCCAAAGTCTACGTACTCAGAACACCCAGCGAGCTAGCCATTCAAAATGAGACGGGCGTGAACTTTTTCAGCTCAAGCTACTTGCGAATACCCGGCGCTAGCGATTCGAGTGTTGCAGAAGGTCGCGATATTCGTGCCACTCTTTCAGCCATGAAAAAAACAGATGTTTCGCCACTTCGCGTGCGCGTGCATAGCCAATCTAGCGGAGGCGCTGGTAGGATTCTAAGCTATACCTCTAACTACTTAAGCCTACTTTCTTTGGTGGCCTTATTTCTGGCGGGCATTTCCACGGCTTATCTTTTTCGAAACTTCATTCATCAGCGCTTGAAGGAAACGGCTATTTTGCAAAGCCTAGGCCTAGATTCTAAAAGCAGTTTTATCCTTTCCATTTTAGAAATACTCTTCATTGGCCTTGCTGCTTCTTTGCTAACAAGTTTTTTGGGATATTTTCTTACTCCCTATCTACCACAGCTACTCAGTGCTTTTTTGCCGAAAAATTTCAGCATGCAGTTTTCTTTTCAATCTGTAATTTTCACCTTTTTAATATCTCTTGTTGGCTCGTATATTTTTTGCATGCCGGTGCTTCTGGCTACACGGAAATTTTCTTTATCCTTCTTATTTAATAGCGAGCTGCGTTTTTATAAGCTCTCTGCCTATCTTTATTACTCCTCAATAGCCTCCATTCTGCTTTTCTTCTATGGGCTGGCATGGTGGCTCTCTCAATCAATACGAGTAAGTAGCATTTTCACATTTTTCTTTTTTTCATTTGTGATACTTACCTTTTACTTAGCCAGGTTCTTCCTTTGGGGGCTAGCGCGATTACAGATATCCAAGCCTTTTTTGCTAAGGTTCTCCTTAAAAAGCATTTTATATTACCGCACGGCTACGCTTTTTTACTTTGTTTCTATTTCGCTTTGTGTCATGCTTATTTCCATGATTATGCAATTAGAATCGGCTCTTTATAAACAGACGAAAGCCCCAGATAATGCCGTTATACCCACTTTCTTTTTCTACAATATTACCGAGGAAAGCTCGCTGCCTTTTCTAAAGTATGCAACCCAGCTCTCTCAAGAAAAACAAAAACTTACGCCGCTAGTCAGCTCTAGGCTTACTCATATTAATAACAAGCCCATTCTCATTAGCCTACCCGATGCTAAAGAAGAAGCATCTGGGGCTAGCGCAGAGCAAGGCCATGATGAGCATCGGCAGCAACACTTAGAATGGGATAGCCGCCGAATAAACATTACTTATCGAGATTACCTGCTTGACACAGAGGAAATTGCAGCCGGTCATAACTTCACCTTTACCGATGTCCAAACCGCTCTTCAAGAAAAAATTTTTCAAGTTTCTCTTGAAAAAGTGTATGCTAAGGAGCGTGGTTTAAAACTTGGTGATATCTTAAGCTTCAGCCTTATTGATATACCCTTTTCTTTCCAAGCCAAAGTAATAAACTTTCGAAAAGTTAATTGGAACACCTTTCAGCCTAATTTTTTTATTGTGGTTGAACCGGGGGTACTAGAAAAATTCCCTAAAACCTATTTATCATCCTTAGCCATAGAAGTGGACGATAAAGAAAAAGTGCAAATTCAATCATCGCTTACAAAGGTTTTTCCCGACATCTCCATTTTAGATATTAAGAAAATAATTGAGAAAATTAGCGCCATCATCTCGCAGCTGGCCTTGCTGGTTAAAGTCTTAGCTTTTTTTTCGATGGCCTTAGGTCTCTTCATGCTCTATTGCGTTGTAAGCCATCAGGTCTATCAGCGAAGGCATCAGGTAAACATGCTTAAGGTTTTAGGCACAGCTTTTTACAAAGTGCGCCTGTTAACGCTAGCCGAATATATTCTCTTAGGTGTTCTTTCTATTTTCAGCGGGCTTGTTAGCGGCTTCCTTATTTATTTTTTTGTAAGCTATTTTATTTTCGAAGATTTTTTCTCCTTCAGTCCTTACATCTTATTGGTAATTTTCGCAAGCGTTATTTTGCTTATAGCCATGGTCAGTTTATTGGCCGCGCATAAAATTCTGCGTTCAAAGCCTATCACGCTCATCAAAGAAAGCATCTAAGCTATGCAAAAGAGGCAAGGCAACAAAGCCAAGCCAGTGACAACATCATGGTAACCTAGCCAAAACAAAAAATTTAAAACTTTTAAAACTAAAACCCAACTATATGGGCGCTCTTCTTTATACAGATTCACCCAATATTTCTTCATTTATAAAATATGTCTTTTTCCTGTGGTATTGTGGGCTTGCCTAACGTAGGCAAGTCAACCTTGTTTAACGCTCTTACGAATGCCCAAGTTCCAAATGAGAATTATCCGTTTTGCACCATTGACCCCAACAGAGCCATTGTAAGCGTGCAGGACCAAAGAATTGATGCTCTTTCAGCTCTCAGCCAAAGTAAGAAGAAGATTTACACCAACATCGAATTTGTAGATATAGCCGGGCTGGTTAAAGGGGCTGCCAAAGGCGAAGGCTTAGGAAATAAATTTATTGCCAACATCCAAAGCACCGATGCACTTATCCATGTAGTCCGCTTGTTTGACGACAAAGAAATTTTACGCGAGGGTAGTATCAATGCACTTGAAGATGTCGATATAATCCATAGCGAACTTATTCTTTTTGATTTAGAACAAGTTGAAAAACATCTTGAACGCTTAAAAAAACGCAGTCGTGAAAAAGAAGCCGAGAAGACTCTGGCCGTCTTGAGGAAAACACAGGCTTTGTTACAAACCGGGAAACTTCTTTATTCACAAAGCTCTTTAAGCCTGGGTGATAGAGCAGAGCTACAGCTCTTTAATCTGGTAACCTTAAAACCGGCTATGCTCCTAGCAAATATGAGCGAGCAGGCTATGGCTAAGCCCCTTGATAACTCGCAGTACCAAGAGCTTGCCTTACTAGCAGAAAAATCTGGTATGGGCATTCTTCCGCTCTCGGCTAATATTGAAAACGAAATAGCCACGCTTCGCCATGCTGGCCACGATAACGAGGCCGCCGATGTCAACACCTTGCTTGGACAAACTCGCAGTGCTTGCGAGGAGCTTATTCGCTCAAGCTACAACCTTCTCTCCTTAATAACTTTTTTCACTACCGGGGAGGCCGAGACACGTGCTTGGACCATCGAAAAAAACACAAAGGCACCGGGGGCTGCCGGCAAGATTCACAGCGATATTGAACGCGGCTTCATTAAAGCCGAAGTTGTTGATTATGCCACGCTTATAAAACTTGGCTCGTATAAAAAGTGTCGTGAGCTGGGGAAATTGCGACTTGAAGGAAAAAACTACGTCATCGCCGATGGCGATATCTGTCATTTCAGATTTAACGTCTAAGCTCCTAATTTTTAATATTTTATGATACCTCTTTACACCTTTGCCCAGCGAAAGCAGTTCTTAGCACGCCTGCAAGAAAAAGAACAAAGCAGCCATGCCAAGCAGGCCAGAGCATCTCTTCATAAAACAGTTTCCAACATTATCGAAGAGGTTCAAAACAATGGCGATGCCGCCTTACTAGAATATACGAAAGCCTTTGATGGTCTTTCCATGCGAGCAGATCAGTTAGCCGTAACAGCTATTGAGCGTAAAGAGGCCTCTGCAGAAGTTAGCCCTCAATTTAAAGAAGCTATAAAAATAGCGAAGCGAAATATAGAAAACTTTCATAAACTGCAAATTCAACGAGACATACACTATACCGGTCAGTATGGCGAAAAACTAAGTTTACGTGCTAGGCCGCTTGGGAAGGCAGGTCTCTATATTCCCGGCGGCAAGGCTGGGAAAACTCCTTTGTTCTCTACTTTGCTGATGACGGCCATTCCCGCCAAGCTAGCTGGCGTAAAAAAAATAGTAGTATGCAGCCCGCCTCAAAGCAACCTTAGGCTTAGCCCGAAGCTCCTCTACGTTGCCGAAAGCTTAGGCATCACCGAGATCTATAAAGTTGGCGGAGCTCAGGCCATAGCGGCGCTTGCCTACGGAACAAAGAGCCTTCCCGCCGTAGATATTATTGCCGGGCCGGGCAATGCCTTTGTTAGTTATGCCAAAAAAATGGTCTTCGGCGATGTTATGATAGACAGCCTAGCCGGGCCTAGCGAGATTGCTATCATAGCCGATGACAGCGCTAATGCCCAGCGAATTGTCCTTGACATGCTAGCTCAAGCAGAGCATCAAGGCCAAGAGCTTGCCGTACTTTTCACAAACAGCAAAAAGCTAGCCCAGAAAACAATTTCGCTGATAACAGAAAACCTTGCTAGCTACCAGCGCCATGATGCCATTAGCCGTTCCTTGAAAAAACGAGGAGCGGTCATGCTTGTTGACAACATGGATCAGGCGGCTTCTATGGTCAATGCCTTAGCGCCGGAGCATCTTGAAATTCTTACAGAGCAGGATAACGAGAGGCTCTTAGATAAAATAAGCCATGCCGGAGCCATTTTCTTAGGGGACTGCTCTTGCGAATCTGTTGCCGATTACCTAGCCGGCACCAACCATGTATTACCCACCGCTGGTACAGCACGTTTTTCTTCGGCGCTAGGCGTCTCTAACTTTATGCGCTACACGAGCATTATCCGTTATACGAAAGAAGCCTTCAATGCCTACGGACCAGCCGCCGCCCAGCTGGCCCAGCATGAGGGCTTAGAAGGCCATGCCCGCTCTATCACAAAGCGCTATTAATTTTTCAAAAACTCTTAAATTTTCTAGCTCTTGCTTTGCGAGGCTTTGCTTTTTATTATTTTTACTTTAAATCTCATCTAAGCTCAAACATGTATGAAGAAAACTAAAGCAAGCAAAGTCGCCCTTCAAATTTCACCGAAGGCCATACACTTTCAAAAATACTACGCAGAGAAAAAAAAATTATAGACCAATTTCAAAGTATAGTGAATCGCTAAAAAAAAGCAAGCAGCTGGCAGGGAATAAGATAGGCATAACAAACCTTTGCCAATCTTTGCGAGGCTTTGCTTTTTATTATTTTTACTTTAAATCTCATCTAAGCTCAAACATGTATGAAGAAAACTAAAGCAAGCAAAATCGCCCTTCAGCTTTCACCAAAGGCCATACACTTTCAAAAATACTACGCAGAGAAAAAAAAAATTATAGACCAGCAGATTTCAAAGTATAGTGAGTCGCTAAGAAAAAAAGCCAGCAGCTCGCAGGCTGGCTATCCTCCTAAAATAGCCCAAGCTATGACCTATGCCCTAACAGCTGGAGGCAAACGCCTGCGTCCCATCCTCACGCTTATGGGCTATGATGCCCTGCTCCACTTGCCCTTGCATCACTTAGCTGCCAGGCCCAGACCTCAAAGCGATGCCAGTGTGGATCAAATAAAGCAAGTGCCAGCAGCAGCAAAAAGTTTTAGGCAACAGGTAGTCAAAATTGCCTTAGCCCTAGAGATGATCCATACCTACTCACTTATCCATGACGATCTGCCTGCCATGGATAACGATGCCCTAAGACGTGGCAAGCCCACATGCCATAAGGTATTTGGCGATGCCATGGCCATTTTAGCCGGCGATGCCTTGCTTACCGAGGCCTTTACTGTTTTAGCCCAGTGTGGCGGTGGCCAGCCGGCAACCCTAGCAACCTTGCTTGCAGAGACAACAAGAGCCGCTGGCATAAAGGGAATGCTAGGCGGACAAGTGCTGGATATCCAATCTCAAGACATCAGCATGCTTTCTCAGCTGCAGGCCATGCATCACATGAAAACAGGCGCACTTATCCGCTTCTCGCTTTGTGCTCCTTTTTACCATGCCCAGCTCCACAAAACAGCTTTATGCCAAGCCTTAGAGCGCTATGCCATAGCCCTAGGCCTGCTTTTTCAAATTACCGATGATATTTTAGATTATACAGAAACTAAGGAAAACTTAGGCAAGCCTGCCCGCTCCGATTTGCGAAATAACAAAACTACCTATCTTAGCTTTCTTAGTGTAGCCGAAGCCTACGGGCATGCCGAAAAAGCCTTACAACAAGCCCAGGCCTCGCTTAAAAAAATCTCTTTGAATATCGAGGCTAGCGCTAAAACCCCTAGAGGGGTAGGGATAGAGATAGGGAGAGGAAGCAGCCTCTCTCAAAAAACCAACACAGCAAAACAACATAACTTGGCGGCTGATGCTTCAGTTAGAAAGATGAATGAAACCTTAACTATGTTCAGCGAACTTGCTAAATTTGTCTATTCACGAAAGAAATAATTATAGCTAGCGCGATATGCTCTGGCTCTGGCTCTGGCTCTGGCTCTGCGTAGCTTCAGCAGCTTGAAATTCGAAACTGCTTTAATGATAACAGAAACTCTCCCTTAAGAAAATCTTCTAATTTAGCTAAGGCAAAATTCAGTATAAGGGTATCTTCATGAAAACTTACTAAGCTCTTCTTGGCGTATCTTGGAAGCTCCTTCAGCAAGCTATCAAGCTCAGTTTCCCTTAAATTATTCTTAGCCTCTTGAAGGCTTATAAATTTTCCCAAATCAGCCTCGGGAAGATACAGTATCGTTCCGGCTTCTATTAAATTTACTTGGGCTATACAACAAGCAGCTCGCAGTGCCTGCGTTAACGAATCAATGCTGCATCCACTTATACTTGTGTTTTCGGTATTTTTTTTCGCACAAAACACAATGCATTGTCCGAAAAAAATCTCAAAGCAGCCTTGCACTTCTTCGCCATGGCTTTTCCATCTGGCTATAAAATCTAGCAGATAACTCTCAACGCTTTTCTGCTGTTCTCTCTTTAGCTTTTTGGAAAACGCAAAAAGCCAAACCCTGCTTTCCTTAGCATAACCCCGGCTGCGCTTAGCTAAACCCCGTACAACAGGATCTATAAGGTAGCTCTGATGTTTTTGCTTCATAATATTACCTTTCTTGCTCATAAAATACTTTCTTTTTTACGCTTTTACTTTTTCTGCCATCCCAACTAAGACCGCGCTACATAGGCCCAGCCGCCCAGTATTTTTACTATGGTTTTCATAATAAGTCAACTAAAACTAAAAATATAAAAACTTAGAACCTAAGCCTATCTTAAATTATTTTTTAAACATCTTTTTTTTATAAAAACAAAATATTTTTTTCTAAACAGCGAAATTCCCATCTTTTCAAAACAAGGGCATGTAGTAATAAATATGGTCACTATAAAAAGTATAACATCAGCATGTAAGAAGCTAGGGATTCTATGAAATTAAAAAATATTCTTTTAATAATGAATGCCGCTATTTTGCTTTTGCTAGCACTCTACTTTATAAGCACAGAGCAGTATTTCTTGAAAAAAAAATATATTCCACTTCAATTGCAGAACATTGAGCTTATGCTCAGTAACCTTAAATATTCAATTGAAGTGGGTAATGAAAACAGATCTATACAAAACCGTATCAGCGATGTCCCGATGAAAACCACTCTTATCCAGGCTGTTTATATCATCGAGAATAACAAAGTTTTCCTTTCTTCTAGCCAAGAAAAAATAGGCTTATCACTTCAAGATGTAAAGCAAGGGATAAGCAGCCAGTACATTTTAGAAAGGCAGCTCATTCCAAAAACTATACCTAAGCAAGGAGCAGAAGATGCAACTCTATCAACTAGGCAAAAAAAAGAAAGCAGCCAAACGAAAAATCCTGCAGCTAGCAACAAGCAGCCTAGCTTGAAACGATGGCAGCTTGTTTTTGTTCTTAATAGCCAAGAAATTTTATCTATTAACAATAAAAATTTCTACCAAGGTTTATATATTAGCATGAGTTTCATTATTAGCTATATTTTCTTAAACCTCATTCTCCTTAGCTTTTTAAATTCGCTGCTTTACAATTCTATAAAAAGCATTCAATCAATTTTTAACGGCAAGGGGTTAGCAGTGCAAAGTATCAGTGGCATTTTTGTAGAGAACAAGATTATGCTAAATTTATTTCACCGAATACATAATAAATATAATCAAAAACAAAATATGTTTGCGGAAAAAACCTTGTACAACAAAAGCCTTCTTGAAAACCTTGATTATATTCTTTTAGAGGTAGATAAAAAAGGCCATGTCATCAGCATGAATAACTCGGCCATAAAAAAATTAGCCTTAAAAAAAATAGAAAACAAGCAGCTAGCAAAAGAACCTACGTTGCTCCTAGAAAGCCTTGTCAGCCAAGAAGGTCTGCTCAAAATTAAGCAGGCCTTCAGCAGCGCCAAACAAAGCCATCCCTGTAGCACTCAAGTAGAAAGTTTCTTGATAAGCCATACCGGGAAAAAAATTTTTTGTCTTTTATACCTTACCTGCATCAAGAAAACCTTTACAGATTCCGAAAATTCATCGCTTGTAAGACAGAAAGAATTTTACAGAATTGTAGCCGTTGATATTTCGCAACGAAGAGAAATGGAGGAAAGGCTTAATCGTGCTAAACTTTCAGCTGAAGCCGCCAATGCCACCAGCAGCTTGTTCTATTCCACCATTAATCATGAAATGCGCACCCCCTTAAATGCAGTCATTAATTTATCTAGAGTTATGCTAGAAGAAAAAAATACACTTAGCAAAGAGCAGTTCGAGGAATTAAAC